>JBBSNJ010000719.1:0-2480 GCA_038232775.1 Thermomicrobiales bacterium | reverse complement strand
CGTCGTCTTCCTCAACCACGGCTCGTTCGGCGCCTGCCCGCGGCCGGTGTTCGCGGCGTACCAGCGGTGGCAGCGGGAGCTAGAGCGGCAGCCGGTCGAGTTCCTCGGCCGGCGCTCCGACGGTCTGCTCGACGCGGCGCGGGGGCGGCTGGCCGGCTACCTGGGCGCCGGCGCCGACGATCTCGTCTTCGTCCCGAACGCGACCAGCGGCCTGAACGTCGTCGCCCGCTCGCTGCCGCTGGCCGAGGGGGACGAGGTGCTGGGGACCGATCTCGAGTACGGGGCGCTCGACCAGACCTGGGAGCACGTCTGCCGGCGGGTCGGGGCCCGCTACGTCAGGCAGCCGGTGCCGCTGCCGGTCTCGGACCCGGAGGCGACGGTCGCCGCGGTCTGGGCGGGGGTCGGGCCGCGGACGAAGGTGCTCTTCCTCAGCCACGTCACCTCGGGGACGGCGTTGACGCTGCCGGTGGCCGAGCTCAGCCGGCGGGCGCGGGAGGCGGGGATCCTGTCGGTAGTCGACGGGGCGCACGCGCCGGGGCAGATCCCGCTCGACCTCGGCGCGGTCGGGGCCGACGTCTACGCCGGCAACTGCCACAAGTGGCTCTGCGCGCCGAAGGGGTCGGCGTTCCTCTACGTGCGGCCGGAGCAGCAGGCCTGGGTCGAGTCGATGATCGTCTCCTGGGGGTGGGTCGAGGGGAACGAGTGGCACCGGCCGGGTCAGGGCTTCGTCGGTCGCAACCAGTGGCAGGGGACACGCGACCTGGCCGCGTTCCTGGCGGTCCCGGACGCGATCGACTTCCAGGAGAGGCACGACTGGCCGGCAGTGCGCGCCCGCTGCCACGCGCTGGCGGTCGCGGCCCGCGACCGGCGGGCGGAGCTGACCGGGCTGCCGCCGCGCGCGCGGGAGCCGGCGCCGGCGCCGGGGGGCTACGTCTGGTTCGCGCAGATGGTCGCGGCGCCGCTGCCGCCGGTGGATGCCGGGACGCTGAAGCGGCGGCTCTACGACGAGCATCGGGTCGAGGCGCCGATCACCCGCCACGGGGGGGCGCCCTACGTCCGACTCTCGTTCCAGGGGTACAACGGGCCGGAGGACCTCGAGGCGGCGCTGGCGGCGCTGGCGCGGCTGCTGCCGGAGGTTGCAGCCTAGGACGCCGCGGCGGCGGCCGGCTCCCGCCGGCCGGTTCCCTCCCGGAGCGGGAGGCCAGGGGCACGGCGGAGCCGCTACCCCAACCTCCGCCCGAAGTCCGTCTCAGACGACCTTCGGGCGGAGGCTCTCTGTTCGTGGGGGCGACGCCGGCCCTCACCCCCGACCCCCTTGCCCCTGTCCCGGGCGCGGGAGAGGGGAGCCTGGTCCCCGGCGGCGGGGCGAACCGGCACCGATCACCCGAATCCCATGTCCAATGGAATTCAAACGGGATCTGGTTGGACCGTGGCGCTCTGGAAGTTGACGGCTCCCTTCACCTGCCGCAGCGGGACAGCGGCAAGGGGGCTGGGGGTGAGGGCCGCTCTGCGGCAAACTGAAGCGATTTCCCGGAGTCCGTCTCAGCGGGCGACCGCGCCGACCGCCGTCGGTCGCGGCGTCCGCTGGTCGATGAGAGAGCACGGACCGCCCCGGCCGCGGGTGCCGGGCGGCGGCGGGGTCGGGGGCGCGTGGTAGACTTTTGAACCCGTGGCGCGGCAGTTTCGGCGCGCCCGTCGGCCCGGCCGGTGGACGGGCCGGGGCGCCCGCGCGCCCTACGCCGAGCGGCCTGGGGGCCGACGCCGATGATGGCCCGGATCGCCTTCGCGCTGCTGGTGGTCGCGGCGGCGCTGCTGCAGGCGACGCTGATCCCGGCGCTGGCGCCGGTCGGGGTGGCGCCGAATCTGGTGCTGGTCCTGCTGCTGGTCTGGGCCGGGCTGCGGGGGACGGCCGAGGGCCTGGCCTGGGTCTTCGCCGCCGGGCTGCTGCTCGACGCGCTGGCGCTCGACCGGCTGGGGACCAACGGGCTGGCCCTGCTGCCGGCGGCGCTGGCGGCGGGGACGGTGCGGCGGCGCTTCTTCCGCAGCGGCCTGGTCGTGCCGATGGCGCTGGCGGCCGCGGCGACGCTCGCCCACGGCGTCGTGCTGGCGGCGCTGCGCGGGGTGGACGGCGGGGTGTCGGGGGTAGCCGGTGCCGTGCCCCCCTTCTCGGTCGCCCGGCTGCTGGTGTTGCAGGCCCTGTTGAACGCGGTGCTGGTGCCGCCGCTCTCGCTCGTGGCCGGTTGGATGGACGGTTTGACCCCGGAGAAGGCGTGATGGCGCGACGCAAGCGGATGGTGTACGACCCGCCGCACGCCCGGAAGGGGAAGGATCGGCAGGCGGCGGCCCCACCCCGGCCGGAGCAGGTCTTTCTGACGCGGCGGATGCTGGTGGCGAAGGTGGGGATCGTCGGCGCCTTCGCCGGGCTGGCCGGGCGCCTCGGCTGGATGCAGATCGCCGAGGGGCAGACCTTCAGCGACCTG
>JBBSNJ010000718.1:0-2483 GCA_038232775.1 Thermomicrobiales bacterium | reverse complement strand
TGCGTCGCGGCCAACCCACCTGCCACAAGCGCTTCGACAGCGACGCCCTGGCGATCCTCGCCGGCGACGGCCTGTTGACTCTCGCGTTCGAGACCCTAGCATCGAGTTATCCCGCGTCCGTGGCGTCGGTTAGTGTGATGGAGTTGGCCAAGGGGGCGGGTCCGGCGGGCATGGTCGGAGGCCAGACGCTCGACCTCGCCGCCGACGGCAAGATCAAAGGCGGCCCGATCTCGGCTTCCCCGAGCGATTTAGAAGGCATCCACGCCCGCAAGACCGGGACGTTGTTCCGGGCCTGTCTGCGGGTCGGCGGCCTGATCGGCGGCGCGGACGCCGACGGGGGTGCGCCAGGCGTCGAAGCGGTCTTCGCGTCCGCGCAGGACGTCGTGGAACGCGTGCTCGAGGGCGTGGGTGACCGGCCCCGGTCGCCCATCGCCGATGTCGTACTTGTCGATGGCGACGATCGGGGAGATCTCGGCGGCGGTGCCGCAGGTGAAGACCTCGTCCGCCAGGTAGAGCTCGGTGCGGTCGACGGAGCGTTCGACGACCTCGATCTCCAGCACCTCCCGCGCGAGGACGAGGAGGGCGTCGCGGGTGATGCTCTCGAGGATCGAGGACGTCAGGTCGGGGGTGATGAGGACGCCGTCGCGGACGAGCACGACGCAGGCCCCCGGCCCCTCGGCGACGGTGCCCTGCTGGTTGAGGAGGATGGCGGTGTCGTAGCCGTCGAGGCGGGCTTCCCAGTTGGCGAGCTGGCTGTTGCGGTAGTTGGAGATGTTCTTGACGCGGGGGGGCATGACGTCTTCCGAGATGCGGCGCCAGGAGCTGACCTTGGCCGTGTTGGCGACGCCGGTCAGGAGATGGGTTGGCATCGGGTTGGTGTTGATCAGCACCGCAGCGTCGGTCGAGACCTGGGAGAAGCGGCGGTTCGAAGTGTCGGCGGTGTAGGCAAGGGGGCGGACATAGGTGTCCTCGCGGATCTCGTTGGCGCGGAGGAGGTCGATGCTCGCTTCGGTCAACTGCTCGACGGTGTAGTCAGGGTGGAAGCGAACGAGCTTCATCGAGCGCTCGAAGCGCTCCAAGTGCTCGCGCAGACGAAAGACGTAGAGCTCTTCAGCGTGGTCGTCCCAATAGGCGCGGATGCCCTCGAAGACGCCGTTGACGGTCGACCAGCCGAGCTCCGTCACGTGGACGGTCGCCTCCTCCCACGGGCGGCGCTCGCCGTTCCACCAGAGATACGCTGGGTGCTGGCTTTGGTCTGCCATGGTGCCCTCCCCGATTGGGGCGCGGCGCGCCCTCATC
Source organism: Thermomicrobiales bacterium (assembly GCA_038232775.1). Classification (GTDB taxonomy): domain Bacteria; phylum Chloroflexota; class Chloroflexia; order Thermomicrobiales; family UBA6265; genus JBBSNJ01. The sequence goes on along the minus strand of JBBSNJ010000718.1, from coordinate 1,184 downwards.
ACCCCGGAATCTTCGCCTGGGTGACGGTGATTCGGCAAGGGGCAACCGCAGACTGGGTTCCGACCAGGTTTAGGTCAGCCCGTTTGCGATTGTTCGACGCCACGGGCGTCTCCCCCACAGAGTGCAGGGAGGACGGCGATCCAGACGAGCGCAGGGAATGGCTGCGGCTACCCGGCCAGCAGGCCACGTCCCCGCCCCGCTCCACGGGCAGCTTCGGTTTCGACCCAGCACGGTAATACGGAAGCCGGTGGTCCGTTCCGGTGGGCTCCGGCGGAGCCGACCGTGCTCCTCTCCCCCGCGGCGGCGGGAGCGGGGTCGGAGGTGAGGACCGCCATTGCCAGCCTCACATGGAATCCGGGTGAATCGTAGGTGTTGCCCTGGCGGTCCGCGACCACGCTCCCCTCTCCCGCGCACGGGAGAGGGGCTGGGGGCGAGGGCCGCCTGCCGCAACGGGAGTGCGAAGCGTTCACCCGGATTCCGTATCACCCGTAGCCTTCACCCCGAATCCGTATCATCCCTTGAGTGCCCGCCGGATCGGCGTCGCCCGGCCCTGCCAGGACCGGGCTGAGGCGACGAAGCCCCTCCAGGGGGCTCATACAGCATCCGGTTGACTGGTTCCGCTCTCGGGAGCGGGAGCGTCTCCCCTCTCCCGCGCACGGGAGAGAGGTCGGGGGTGAGGGCTTCGCTCCGGGAACCGGAAGCGACGACCCCGATTCTGGATGACCCCCTCCCCACGATGCCAGGCGCCAGGCGCCCGATGGGCGACGCCTGGCGCCTGCTACGAGACCCGGTTGACCGCCTGCGCTTCCCCCAGGAGCCGCTCTCCCGCATCTCGGATCAGCCCCCTCGAGGGGGCTCCGTCGCTTCAGCCCGGTCCCTTCAGGGCCGGGCGACGCTGATGGGACGATCGCGTCCGGGTGCGAACCTCTCCCCTGGGAACCGGACCCGATCACCCAAACTCCGTGGAAGAAGGGGCATGGTTTGGACCGGCCGGCGCCGACAGCGAGCGACCACCGCCCCGGTGGCGGCGAGGGCGGTGGTCAGAGCGAATCGGAGAGGCGGGCCCATGGTCGGCACTTGGTGAAACGAGTGACGCGGGTGACGCCACGAACGTCACTGGCGGCGGCGGGCGGGCGCCCCCCCCGCCCGGTAAGTAATAAACGGGCCAGCGGGCGGTGAGGTGA
>JBBSNJ010000717.1:0-2486 GCA_038232775.1 Thermomicrobiales bacterium | reverse complement strand
GACGGGCGATGCGTGCGTCGCCCCTACCCGGCGAACCCTCCCCGACCGGCCACCACGCGATGGAGGTCGCGTGGTCGCGGGTTCCCTTGGCAGAAGGAGCCACCATGCCACCCGTCCAAACGATGAACTGGGTCGACTTCGACGCCCTCCGGGCCGAGACCGACCTCGCCCTGATCCCCCTCGGCGCGGTCGAGGTCTACGGGCCGCACCTGCCGCTCGGGGCGGACGGGATCGCCACCTCGGCCCTGGCGGCGCGGGTCGCCGAGCGGGTCCCTGCCTTCGTCGCGCCCTTGATCCCGGTCGGCTACTCGGCCGCGCTCGACGATTTCCCCGGCACCCTCTCGGTCCGCCCCGCCTCGCTCGTCGCCTACACCGAGGACGTCGCCGAGAGCCTGATCGGTTGGGGCTGCCGCCGCGTGCTCTTTCTGAACGGCCACGCCGGCAACGTGCCGTACCTGAACGAGTTGGCCCGCCGCTTGGAAGATGCCCACGGCGTCCGCTGCGCCCAGATCGACTGGTGGCGCTTCATCCAGCCGCTGGTCGAAGACCTGGTCGAGAGCGACCTCCTCCCCCACGGCCACGCCTCCGAGTTCGGCACCAGCGTCATGCTCCACCTCGCCCCCGAGCACGTCAAACCGGAGCGGGCCGTCCGCACCGCGCGCGCCGCCGCCGACCCCTTCCCCGACTTCGCCCGCCCCGGCCGCGACCGTGCCCTGACCGAGACCGGCGTCCTCGGCGACGGCACCGTCGGCACCGCCGAGAAGGGGGCCGAGACGGTGCGCCGCGCCGTCGACCGCGTGGTCGCCTTCCTCGAGAGCGACGCGTTTCGGTCGCCGGGTGGGTGACCGGGTGGTTCCTCGTAGGGGCGGGGCTTGCGGCGCCCGGGGCCCGGAGGGCCACAATCGTGTCCATGAACCGGGTTGTCGGCGTCCGGCCGACGGGCGCAGCAAGCAGCGCCCCTACGACGCGTGCGGCAATATCGAACACGAGGGATCAGGACTATGATCGCCCACCCCAGCCAAGCCACCCACCTCCGCGTCAGCCGCGACCTGGCCGTTTCCGGCCGGACGATGGTCGCCGCCAAGCACCCCTCGGCCGTCGATGCCGCGCTCGACGTCCTCGACCAGGGGGGCAACGCGGTCGACGCCGCCGTCACCGCCGCCTTCGCGATCGGGGTCGTCGAGCCCTGGATGAGCGGCGTCGGCGGCGTCGGCTTCATGACCATCGTCCGGCCCGACGGGCAGCGGACCGTGATCGACTACTTCGGCCGCGCCCCGCGGGCCGCCGCCCCCGACATGTACGAGCTGACCGAGGGGGACAGCCGCAGCGTCGTCGGCTTCGGCGGCGTCCGCGACGAGGCGAACGCCTACGGGCCGCGCTCGGTCCTGGTGCCCGGTATGGTCGGCGGCATGGCGCTCGCGCTGGAGCGCTTTGGGACGATCGACCTGGCGCGGGCGGTCGCCCCCGCCGCCGGCTTCGCCGCGGAGGGGTTCGCGGTCGATTGGTACCGGGGCCTGCTCCTCTCCTCGCAGCAGGAGACGATCCGCCGCGACCCCGAGACGGAGCGGATCTTCCTCCAGAACGGCGCTCCCCCCGCGCCGCTCTTCGGCCAGCCGGCGCCGCGGATCGTCCAGCCGGACCTCGCCCGCACCCTCCGCCTGATCGGCGAGCGCGGCGCCGACGGCTTCTACCGGGGGGAGGTCGCCGAGCGGATCGGCGCCTACGTCCAGGCCGGCGGCGGCACCCTCAGCGCCGACGATCTGGCCGGCTACCAGCCGACCGTCGTCGACCCGCTCGTCCTCGGGTATCGGGACGCCGAGCTCGTCCTGCTGCCCCACCAGGCCGGCGGGATCACGATCGGCGAGGCGTTCAGCATCCTCGACGGGATGGACCTGCGCGCCACCGGCCACAACACCGCCGCCACCCTCCACGCCATCGCCGAGGCGAGCCGCCGCGCCCACGCCGATCGCCTCGCCTACGTCGGCGACCCCGACTTCGTCGCCACCGACTGGGACCGCCTCGCCTCCCCCGCCTACGCCGCCGAGCGCCGGGCCGAGATCGACCCCGAGCGGGCGTCCACCCCCGAGCCCGGCCGCGGCCTCGCCGGCGGGGACACCCCGGCCGGGAGCGCGGCCGGGCGGGACGAGGGCTGCACCACCCACCTCGCCGTCGTCGACGCCGAGGGGACGATCGTCGCCGTCACCCAGACGCTGACCCTGATCTTCGGCTCGGCCGTCACCGTCCCCGGCACCGGCGTCCTCCTCAACGACAGCATGAACCTGTTCGACCCGGTCCCCGGCCGCGCCAACTCGATCGCCCCCAACAAGCGCCCGGCCTCGAGCATGGCCCACGTCGTCGCCGTCCGCGGGGGCCGGCCGATCCTGGCCGTCGGCGCCCCCGGCGGCCGCCGGATCATGGACACCTGTCTCCAGGTGACGCTCAACGCCCTCGAGTTCGGGCTGGACGCGGCCGCGGCCGGCGCCGCT
>JBBSNJ010000716.1:0-2486 GCA_038232775.1 Thermomicrobiales bacterium | reverse complement strand
GCCGCGCCCGCCCGCGGGGGGGGGCCGGCCGGGGCGGGGGGGCGCGCCCGGGGGGGGGGGGGGGGCGGGGCGGCGGGGGCCGGGGGGGGGGGGGCCCGGGGGCTGCGGGAGCGGGTCGTCGGGGTGGTGCCGCTCTCCTGACCGAGGGGCGTTTCGGCTGTGCTACACTCGGGCCGCTGACGGGAAGAAGGCGGGCGTCGGGACCCGTGATCGGCGCGGCGAGTGAGGCGCGAGCGTCGCCGCCGCGGGTGGTGGACGATGCGGATCGTGCGGAATGTAGGATACGTCACTCGGCGCAAGCGGACGGCGCGGTGGACGGCGCTGCTCGGGTTCGTGATGCTGGCGTCGACGATGGTCCTGACCTACCGATTTCCGGCGTTGATCTTGATCGCCTACGCGCTGCTCTTCGCCGGGATGGTGACGTTCCACCTGGGGATGCAGCAGCTCGGTAAATGGAGCCGGACGCCGCGCAACGACCAACTGATCGACGGCCTCCTGAAGACTTTGGGCGACAAGTACTCGCTGGTCCACTACGCCGAGCTCGGCAAGCGGACGATCGAGCACGTGCTGGTCCATCCGGGGGGCGTGCTGGCGTTGACGGCGCGGGAGCTGCCGGGGAGGGTGCAACTGAAGCGGGGTCGGTGGCGCAAGCTCGGGGGCGGGCTCGGGCGGCTGTTCGGGATGGGGGGGCCGCAGCTCGGGAACCCGACGGCAGACGCCGACTCCGACACGGCGGCGCTCCGGGATTATCTGACCGAGCATCAGCTGGAAGCCGAGGTCGACGCCGCGCTCGTGTTCCTCAACCCTCGGATCGAGCTCGACGTCGAGGAGCCCGATTACCCGGTGACGAACGCGGAAGGGCTGCCCGAGTTCGTGCGGGCGCTGCCGGAGGACGGCTCGCTGCGGCCGGCGGAGCGGCAGGCGCTGCTCGACCTGCTGGCGAAGGGGGAGCGGCTGGAGCGGCAGGAGCCGGTCAGCCGGCGGCGGCCGGTGAAACGGCGGGCGGCCTAGGGTGGCGGCCGGAACTCGGGGTAAGCACGCGGAGACGGCGGTGATCCCGGCCGGAGCCGAGGGGTGGCCGGTTTGGGGTCACGACGGGGCGGTCGCCGAGATGCGGCGGGCGATCGCGCGGGAGCGGATCGCTCACGCCTACCTGATTGCGGGACCGGACGGGATCGGCAAGGGAGCGCTGGCGACCGCCTTCGCGCAGGCGGTCTGCTGCCTGAACCCCGGCGGGCAGGACGGCACGATTCCGTGCCGGGAGTGCCTCGCGTGCCGCAAGATCGGGCGCGGCGTCCACCCAGACGTGGAGCGGTTCGGGCTGGCGCGGCAGGCGGCGCTGGCCGAGAAGAGCGGCGGCAAGAACACCTCCCTGACGATCGAGACGATCCGCGAGCTCTGCTCGTCGGTGGCGCTGCGGCCGATGGAGGCGCGGCGCCGGTTCGTCGTCGTCGACGACGCGGCGCGGATGCAAGGGGTGGCGCAGGAGGCGCTGCTGAAGACGCTTGAGGAGCCACCAGAGGCGGTGGTGATCCTGCTCCTGGCCGAAGACGCCGAGGCGATGCTGCCGACGATCCGGTCGCGCTGCCGGCTGGTAGCGCTGCGGCCAGTGCCGAGGCCGACGATTGTAGCGCTGCTGGAGGCGGCGGCGGCGGTGGGGCGGGTACCGGGGCGGGGGCTGGAGGAGGTCGCGGCGCTGGCGAACGGGCGGCCGGGATGGGCCGTGACCGCGGCGGCCGATGCCTCGCTGGTCGCCGCGCGGGAGGCGGCGGTCGAGCGCGGGCTGGCCTGGATCGGCGGCGGCGGCTACGAGCGGCTGGTGGCGGCGGTGCGGCTGGGGGACGGCTTCGGCAAGCGGCGGTCGGAGGTGTTCGCCGACTTGGAGGCGGTGCTCGGTCTCTGGCGGGACGCGCTGCTGCTGCGGGCGGAGCTGCCGGAGCACGCTGTCCACCGTGCCCATTTGGAGCGGTTGGACGCGCTGACGCGGGGTTTGGAGCTGCCGGCGGTGGCGCGGGCGGTGCGGGCGGTCCAGACCTGCCTGGCCGATCTGGAGGCGAACGTACGCCCTCGGCTCGCCATGGAGGCGATGGTCCTCGACTGGCCCGGCGGCGGCCGTTGAGCGGGGATGGCGCGGTCGAGGAGGGGGCGCGCTCGCCCGGCAACGAGTCGGGCGGTGACGAGGTCGGGGGCGCCCGGGCGGTCGGGGTCCGGTTTCGCGACTCGGGACAGGTCTCCTTCTTCGATGGCGGCGATCTCGCTTTGGAGGTCGGAGACTGGGTCGTGGTCGAGAGCGAGCAGGGTCGCGACGTGGGGCGGGTCGTGGTTGCGCCGGGACAGGTGCGGCTGGCGGCGACGGCGAAGGCCACGAACTCAGTCCTCTGCCGGGCGACGGACGCGGATCGGCGACGGTGGATGGATCTCGAGCGGGAGGCGGTGGCGGCGACCGCGGAGGTCTCGGCGTGGGTGCGGGAGCGGGGGGTGGGGGG
>JBBSNJ010000715.1:0-2491 GCA_038232775.1 Thermomicrobiales bacterium | reverse complement strand
TGGACGGCACGGGGCGATCGGGGGACGGGGGCGCGTGGCAGCGGGGTCGACCGGGGCGAACGGGGCGGGCAGGGACGACGGCGGGGTGCCGGCCGGCGGCGGGCGCGGCGGCGGCGGCGGCACCGGGCTGATCTACTGCGGCCTCTGCGGCGCCCTCAACCCGGCCGAGAACCACTTCTGCGCCGCCTGCGGCACGACACTGCTCGACGCCTTCCACGGCACCGAGGGGACACGCGTCTTCGATCGGCCCGATCCCGCCGCCCGCCTGATCGAGATCCTCCCCGCCGGCAGCGAGCTGGACGTCGTCGAAGACGCCGCCGCCCCGGCCGACTACGTCCGGGTGCGGCTGCCGCGGGGCCGCCTCGGCTACGTCCGCCTCGGCGACGTCGGGACCGAAGTGGCGGACGAGAACGAGGCCGGCGACCGGCGGCTGCCGAACATCAACACCAACGCCCGCGGCTGCGTCAGCACCGGGGGGGCGCTCGGGGCTCTGGCGCTGCTGGTCGCTACCTCGGTGCTCGGCCTGGTTGCCATCTCCCGCGCCGACCCGGCCGACGCCGGGGTGATGACGCTGCTCTTCTGCGTCGTCGTCGGTCCGCTGCTGCTGCTGACGGTCGGTCTCTACGTGGCGGCCCGCAGCCGGGAGGATCGCCTGCTCGACGAGGAAGAGGATGAGGCGGCGGGAGGGACGGGGGCCACCCCGGCGCGCGCGGGGCCGCTCCCGGCCGAGGCGACGCGGCGGGACGGGACCGGGCTCGTCTGATCCGCAGTCGGGGTGAAGAGTTCCACTCCCCGCCAGCGGCTTGCACCCTCAGCCCCCTTGCCCCGGTCCCGCGCACGGGAGCGGGGCGGGGACCAGCCACCGGGAGCGGAACGGTCCAACCGGATGCCGGTTCACCCTGCGTCGCCCGAACCGGAGCACGCTCTCGGTCCCCCGGCCCGTCCGTCAGCCGCCGAGCCAGCCCGCCTCGGCGCCGAGGGTGGTCGGGGCGCCGTGGCCGGGGTAGACGACGGTGTCGGGGGGGAGGTCGCGGAGGCGGGCGAGGGAGCGGTGCATCGTCGCCTGGTCGGCGAGGGGGAGGTCGGTCCGGCCGTGGCCGCCGGGGAAGAGGACGTCGCCGCCGAAGAAGAGGCGGTCCGGCTCGCTGACGAGGGCGAGGTGGGCCGGGTCGTGGCCGGGCAGGTGGAGCACCCGGAACTGGTGGGCGCCGACCGTCACGGTGTCGCCGTCGTCCAGGAGGCGGTCGGGTCGGACCGGAGTGATCGCGACCGGCAGCTCCCCGACCAGGCCCGCCGGCTCGGCCAGGCGGTCGACCGCCAGCGGGTGGGCGGCGAGGTTGCCGCCGGCGGCCCGGCGCAGCGCCGCGGCGTCGACGATGTGGTCCCAGTGGGCGTGGGTCAGCACGAGCTGGCCGAGCGTCCAGCCCGCCTCGGTCGCCGCCGCCGCGATCGGGGCGGCGACGTCGGGCGGGGCGTCGATCACGATCGCCGCGCCTGTCTCGTCGTCGGCGACGAGGTAGGCGTTCGTCTCCAACGGGCCGCCGACGAAGGTCTTGATCAGGAGTGGCAAGGCGCTCGTCCCTTCTCTTGTTCGCTAGCTGGTCGCTGCTTGGGAGTCCGTCACCCCTCCAACCCCGGCGAGTTCAACGGTACCCGCGTGATCAGGATCGGAACCGGCGAGACTTGCCTCCTCGGCATCATCGACGGCAATGCTGAGGCCCAGCCCGGCACCCAACTCGGCGACCTGTGCCAGTTGCGTGGGCGAGAACTCGTAACCCGGCATCGGATTGGCCGTCTGGTGCAGCAACGATACCCGAACCATGCCCGCCCGTCCGGATTGTTCGGCGAGGCGGGTCGAGAGTGCGGCGACACGGGCTTTCACCGGCGCGATCTTCCCGAGGAGATCGTCGAGGTGGGCGCTTGGCTGGGCAGTCGACGGCGCGCGTGAGACGTACTTGACGCCGCTGTAGGGGTAGGGGAGGGTGCTCACAGGGCGGATGTCACCCCGGTTCCACGTCCGATCCGGCGGCAAGCCAACCGCGGCGGCGAGTTGTTCGGCCGTGTCGGTCGCCGAAAGGATGACGAGCGCGGCCTCCGTCTCCTCCGGCTCGTGTGCTGGATCCAGCATCGGACTGCTCCTCGGCTGTTAGTGCTCGTCACGGAGATTGCCGATGGGTTCTCCGGTCAGCGCGATGAACACGTTCCCTTCCGAGTCGACCAAGGTGTCAGTGTCGGCGGCCACCCCCGCCTGCTCCTTAATCGCGTGGAGCGCACGGGAGAGTTGACGCTTGGTCCGATTGTACTTCCGACCCAGTTCACCGTATGACGCGCGCGGCGATCGCGCTCCGCGAGGAATGGGATCGGATCGATCTCCTCCACCAAGATCCGTCACCATCAGCCTCCCGGCGCCTCCCCGCTCCGATCGCCGCATGCTTCGGCGCCGCGCCCGCCAACGTCGGACAGGATTCCAGGATTACCGGGTGACGGCCGA
>JBBSNJ010000714.1:0-2493 GCA_038232775.1 Thermomicrobiales bacterium | reverse complement strand
TGACATCGGCGGCAGGGGGGCAGAGCATCCGCCCCAGTGGCACCGGCGGCGGGAGGGGCGGGCATTCGCCCCGGTGGGGCCGGCGACCGGGGTGAGGGCGCTTCAACGATGCTGCCTGGCACCTTGGATCAGGCGGTGGCTAGCACCATCGGGAGCCATCCTCTCTTCAAGAGCGTATGGTCAGAGTTGGGCGGTAGCCCGCCGCTCGAGATCGGCGGCGTCGACGTCGAAGCCGACGCCGGGAAGGGTCGGGGCGTGGATCAGGCCCTCGCGGTCGATCCCCGGCTCGACGACGATCGGGTTCGAGCGGACCAGCGATTCGTAGTAGCTGTTGTTGCGGATCGCGAGGCAGATTTGGAGGTTGGCGGGGCCGCCGCCGTGGACCTCGGCGGTCAGCTGGAAGGCGTCGGCCAGGTGGGCGACGCGGAGCGCCCCGGTGATCCCCCCCTTGTAGTGGACGCTGGTGCGGACCATGTCGGCGGCGCCCTGGGCGATGAAATCGGCGACGTTGTAGTGGGCGCCGTCGGAGGTCTCGGCGGCGAGGACGGGGATCAGCAGGTCGTCGCAGAGCTTGCGGTAGGCGCCGATGCTGAACTCCCGCATCGGCTCCTCGAACCAATAGTAGTCGGCCTCCTGGCATGCCCGGCCGACGTAGAGCGCCTCGTAGGGGTTGAAGCCGGCCGAACCGTCGTACATCAGCGGCACGTCGGGACCGACGTGGGCGCGCAGGTCCTGGCAGAGCTTGGCGTCGCGGCGGGCGTCGCCCCAGGCGTGGAGCTTGATCGCGGGGAAGCCGTGCTCCAGGCACTGGTCGGCGACGTCGAGGAACTCCTCGGTGGTGGCGAAGGTGACGGTGCTGGCGTAGCAGGGGATGGCGTCGCGGTAGCCGCCGAGGAGTTGGTAGAGGGGGAGGCCGGCGGCCTTGGCGGTGATGTCCCAGAGGGCGACGTCGACGGCGCCGAGGACGTACATCGGGAACTCTTCGATCCGGTCGACCTCCCAGACGCGGTGCCAGAGGAGCTCCTTCTGGAGCGGGTCTTGGCCGACCAACTCGTCCTTGAGCCGGCGCTTGATCAGGTCGAGCCCGATCGGGCCGCGGCTGACCGGGCTCCAGCCGTCGATCCCCTCGTCGGTCTGGAGGCGGAGCCAGGTCGTGCCGCGGGAGGCGCCGCTGCCGGGCAGCCCGGTCCGCCAGACAAACTGGTGCTCGACCGGCTCCTCGACGACGTAGGCGTGGACCTCGGTGATTTTCATCGATGTGCTCCTTGCTGGCCGGATCCCCGGCCGAATCGCCGAGGACGACGGGAGGGGACGAGGGGGCGGTCGGTGCTCAGCCGCGGACGGCGCCGGAGAGAATCCCTTGCGTCAGGCGCCGCTGGAAGACGAAGAAGAGGACGATCGTCGGCAGCGTGGCGAGGACGATGCCGGCGAAGAGGGGGCCGTAGGTGGTCGCGGCCTGGGTGCGGCGGGAAAGCTCGGTCAGGGCGACGGTGACGGTCCGCATCTCGTCCGACTTGAGGACGAGGAGGCCGTAGAGGAACTCGTTCCAGATGTTGATGAACTGGAGGATGCCGATCACGACGAGACCGGGGGCGCTCAGGGGCAGCACGATCCGCCAGTAGGTGCCGAACAGCCCGGTGCCGTCGAGGGTGGCGGCGTCGATCAGCTCGTCCGGGATGCCGGCGGCGATGTACTGCCGCATCAGGAAGATGCTCAGCGGCGGCGCCCACCAGGGGACGATCAGGGGCCAGAAGGTGTCGACCCAGTCGAAGCGGACCATCAACAGGTAGAAGGGGATGATCGTCGTCTGGCCGCTCGGCATGACCGAGGTGGCGAGCACGAGCAGGAACAGCCCGTTGCGCCCTGGGAAGCGCCGCTTGGCGAAGACGAACCCCGCCAGCGAGGCGAAGAAGAGGACGCCGGCGGTTTGGGCGACGGCGACGACGGCGCTGTTGCGGAGGTAGGTGAGGAACGGGAAGCGGCGGAAGAGCTCGAGGTAGTTGTCGACGATCGGCGTGGCTGGCCAGAAGCGGGGCGGAATCTTGAACATCTCGCCCCGGTCCATCAGCGAGCCGGAGAGCATGAAGTAGAAGGGCGCCAGGCAGAAGAGGGCGACGGCGACGAGGCCGAGGTAGAGGACGGCGCGGAGCAGGCGCCGCCGCTGGGTCGGGGCGCGGGGGGCGGCCAAGGCGGCCGGGGGAGGGAGCCTGGCTCCGGCCGCGCGTTGGTGCTCGGCTTGGGCCGCGTCCGGTCCGGCGGGTGCGAGCGTTTGCATCGCTTACCCCTCCCCGCGGCGGTGGGCGAGCCGGAGCTGGACGAAGACGACGATGAGCATGAAGGCGCTCAAGAGAAAGCTGAGGGCGCTGGCGTCGCCGACGCGGGCCGCGCCGGAGCTGCCGATGCCGATGTTGTAGATGTGGAGCAGCGGGGTCAGGGTGGCGTTGGCGGGGCCGCCTTCGGTGACCGCGTAGGGCTGGCCGAAGAGCGTCGCGA
>JBBSNJ010000713.1:0-2494 GCA_038232775.1 Thermomicrobiales bacterium | reverse complement strand
GCGATCAGACGCGCCGCCGCCGGCGTCAGCCGACGGTGTTGCCTACCGCCGGTCCTGGCGGCGGCTCACCCCGCAGCGCCGCCGCTCGGTGCTGCTTGAACGCGTTCGCCCGCGCCCGCATCTCGGTCAGCCGGGCCGAGCGCCCCGTCTCCGGCGCGAAAACCAGCCGGACATCGACCAGCTCGACGCCGTCCAACCCCCGCAGCCAGGCCCGGATCGCCTCGCCGACTTCGTCTCCCGCCGGTCGCCGGCCCGCCGCCCAGCCGATCACCAGGCCGTGGCCCCGTTCGTCCTCCCGACTCGTCACCCCGTCGAGAAAGCCGGGGTAGGCGGCGGCCGAGGCTTCGAGCGCCGCCGACTCCGCCAGCCCGACCCCCTCCCCCCGCACCCCGACTTCGACCGCGAAGCGGCCGCTTGGGTCCCCGGTCGTCCGCACGCCGTCTGTCTCCCCCTCGTGGTGGAGCACGTAGGAGGAGAGGGCGTCGCCGCCCATCTGTTCGACCGCTTGGATGGCTTGCCAGGCCAGGGCCGGGTCGTGCGGGCGCGCGATCGGGGCGGCGTGCCCGAGCGCCCGAGCCTGGAATGCGGGGACCATTGCCAGCCGCTCCGCCACCTGCTCCGGCCCGAACAGCAGCGGGACTCCCAACCCTTCGACCTCGGCCAGTGCTCCGCGCAGCGACGGGTCGACCTCCTCCGGCACCGCGATCGCCACCGGCCCTTCTCGGCGGAGGATCGCGTCGATCCCCGCCCGCTCGCTCGCTCCTCGCCGACGGGCGTAGGCGAGCGCGACCGCGGCCGCCACCGCCAGCGCCCTTGACGGTTCCTCCCAGACCAACTCCGGCGCGACCGGCAGGGTGCGGGCTGCTCCGAGCCGGGGCACCGGCGGCAGTGCCAGCCAGAGCAGCCACCCCGACTGACCGGCTAGCGCGGGCCAGGGCGGCGCGAACGGCGGCAGCGCGGCGACCGCGTCCGCCAGCGAGCCGCCCGCCGTCAGTATCGAGGCCGCGAAGGTCCGGTCTCGGTCGTGCTCCACGACGCTCCCTCGCGGCGAGCGGTCGACACCGGGGCGACGAGGTCAGCCGGCGCGGCCGGCCGGCACCACTCCGAGCGCCCGCCCCAGCGCCTCGTTGAAGCGCGGGAGATCACCGGGCACCCGCGAGCTGATGAGGTTCCCGTCCTCGACCAGCGCCTCATCGACGTAGTCGGCGCCGGCGTTGATCAGGTCGTCGCGGATCTTGTTGACGCTCGTCAGCGTTCGCCCCTCGACCACCTTGGCCGAGATCAAGAGCTGGGGCCCGTGGCAGATGGAGGCCACCGGTTTGCCGGACTGGACGAACTGCCGCACGAAGGCGACGGCCGGGTCGTGGATCCGCAGGTTCTCGGGCGAGCCGCCGCCGGGGATCACCAGCATCGCGAAGTCGTCGACCGAGGCGTCGCCGAAGGTGGTGTCCGCCTCGAGCGAGTCCCCCTTCTTCCCCTCGATCGTGCCCGGCTCGATCCCGATCACCGTCACCTCGGCGCCGAGCTCTTCCAGGTAGTGCTTCGGCTCGGTCGCCTCCACGTCCTCGAAGTTCTTCGCCAGCACCATCGCCACCCGCCGCTTCGGCGTCTCCATCGACCGCTCCTCTCCCGTTGGCGGCGGCCCCGGCGCTCCGGGAGCCGCGCTCGATGATTGTTGCGGAGTATAGCCTTGCCCCGGTCTTGGTAGGATAGCGAGCGGCCCGGTCGCCGCCCCGCCGCGCGACCACGCAGCGGCACCGAGCGTGAGTTTTCGCTCCCCGGTTCCGTTCGTTCCCGCACCGTCGCCCCTGCGCCCGTGGCCGAAGTCGGGGAGGGGGCGAGGGCTAGCCACGAGGCGCTGCATGCCGACCGCGACCCCGGTTCCCGTCTCCCCTCGGGCCTTCGCCGACGCCGACGCCCGCCGCGTCCTCGCCGCGATCGACCCGGACGAGACCGTCGCCTTCCTCCGGGATTTGATTCGCATCCCGTCGGTCAATCCTCCAGGGAACGTGGTCGACGCGATCGTCCTCTGCCAAGGAACGCTGGACGGCGCCGGCTTCGCCACCCGGATCGTCGCCAGCGAACCCGAGAAGCCGAACCTGCTGGCCGAGATCGGTGCCGAGGGTGGACCGACCCTCTGCTTCAACGCCCACGTCGACGTCGTGCCGACCGGCGAACTCGCTGCCTGGACCCACCCCCCGTTCGCCGCCGACCTCGTCGACGGCCGCGTCTACGGCCGCGGCGCCGGCGACGACAAGGCGAGCGTCACCGCCCAGGTGATGGCCGCCGTGGCCATCGCTCGCTCGGGCATCCCATTGCTGGGAACCTTGATCGTCAACGAGGTTGCCGATGAAGAAACCACCGGGGCCGGCGCTCGCCACAGCCTCGACGGCGGATTCGTTCGGGCCGATATGGCCATCGTCGGCGAACAGACCCAGGGTCGGATCGCCGTCGGCGAAAAGGGTATCGGCTGGCTGACCCTGACGGTTACCGG
>JBBSNJ010000712.1:0-2498 GCA_038232775.1 Thermomicrobiales bacterium | reverse complement strand
CGGCCGCCCGGCCGCCGCCGCCCCGCCGAGCGCGTAGGCGGGTGCCGCCGCGTGACGGATGCGCCGGGGTGGGTGGCGGAGCGACGGCCGCCCCCTTCCCCGGATCCCGAAGGTTGATCCGGGTCGGCGCTCCATCGTCGCCGGAGAACTGGGCCGGTGTCCGGACCGGGGACGCGTTCATCGGAGTTCACCGAAGCAGCCCGCGGGTCCGGTCTCGTCCCGCTCGCGGGGAGATCGGGACGCCGTTGGAGGCACGGGGCTGAAGGCGTCCCGCCCGGCTCCTGGCTGGGCTAGACTGACCGGACTGACCGGGCCGAGGCAGGTGGGAGGCGGGCGTGGCGGCGGGGGCGACGGGGACGCCAGCGGCGGTTGGACGGTCGGCGGGGGCGGCGGTCGAGGCGCCGCTGCCGGAGCACCCGCTGGGGGAGCAGGCGCTGCGGCGGGGGGTCGTCGCGCTCGGCGTGACGACCTTCGCCGTCACAATGTCGCTCAACGTCTTTCAGGCGATCTCTCCGAACTTCTTCCGCGACGAGCTGCGGATGGACGGCTCGCTCAACGGCTACCTGATCGCCATCCGCGAGCTGCCCGGTTTCCTCCTGATCTTCGTCGCCGCGCTCCTGCTCCGGCTCGGCCTGGCGCGGGCGACCGCCGCCTCGCTGGTCCTGATGGGGCTCGGCTTCGCCGCCTTCGCCGGTGCGCGCTCCTTCTCCGGCGTGATCGTGCCGACCCTGATCTCGAGCATCGGCTACCACTCCTGGCTCCAACTCCAGGACGCGCTCGGCCTCGGCTTGGCGCGGCGGGGGGAGGAGGGGCGCGTCCTCGGCCGCTTCCGCGGGATCGGCTTCGCCGGGACGCTGGTCGGACTGGTCGCGGTGCTGGCGATGTTGGTCGCGGTCGAGTGGGCGACCGGCGACCTTCGCCTCAACCAAGGGCCGTGGCTGCGCGGGACGTGGCTCGCGGTCGGCTTGGTGGCGGTGTTCGGCGCGGTCGCGATCACTCGCTTCCCGGTCTCTGACGACGCCCGGGCCGAGGCGCGCGCCGCTCCCCGGATCACCTGGCGCCGGGAGTACAAGCTCTACTACTGGCTGACCTTTCTCGATGGGAGCCGGCAGCAGATCTACTTCGCGTTCGCGCCGTTCGTGCTGGTCGAGGAGTTCGGGGTCAACGCCCGCACCCTGCTGATCCTGCTGATCGTCTCGGCCGTGATCAACTGGCGGTCGGGGCCGCTGGTGGGCAAGCTGGTCGACCACTACGGCGAGAGGCGGATGCTGACCGCGGGCTACTCGATGCACCTGCTCGTCTTCCTCGGCTTCGCCTTGTCCCGCAACATCTGGTTTCTGTACCTAACCTACCTCGGCTACAACTTCCTCTTCCTCTTCTCGATCGGGACGACGACCTACCTGCGCAAGATCTGCCGCCCGCGCGACCTGGCGCCGAGCCTGGCGGTCGGGGTCTCGCTGGCCCACGCGACGGCGGTGGTCGTGCCGTTGGTCGGGGCCGCGCTCTGGGCTCGGCTCGGCTATCAGTTCCCGTTCTTGTTCGGAACGGCCTTCATCTTCGTCTCTCTCTGGCTGACCCAGAAGATCGACATCGCCCGGCAGCGGGTGCCGGAGGCGGAGTCGCCGCCGGCCCACGAGGCGGAGCGGTTGGTCGTCGCCGCTGCCGCCCCGACCGAGGCGGGCACGTTGATGCGACCGACGGGGCCGGTCGGCGGCGCGGTCGATCTGGGGGAGGGGGCCGCGGCTCGGGGTCGGCCCGCGGGGGCCGGGGGGGGCGACTCGGGAGCCGAGCGCTGATCTGGACGGAGCCGAGCGATGGAGCTCTACCTGGCGGGACCGATGTTCACCGCCGCCGAGGCGACCTACAACCTGGCGCTGGCGGCCCGGCTGCGGGGCCACGGGTTCGGGGTCTATTGCCCGAACGAGAGCGAGCCGATCAACGACAAGACGCGGAGCGACGTGACGGCCCGCCTCATCTACGACGTGGATTTGGCCGCCTTGGAGTCGGCGAACGTGCTGATCTGCCAGGTCAGCGAGGACTCGGGGACGAACTGGGAGGCAGGGTACATGGACTGCCTCAGCCGCCGGGTCGACCCCGACCGTTACTACGGGGTGATCGGACTGGCGACCGACATCCGGCTGCGGACGCTGCCCGACCCGGCCAAGAGCGGCGTCGAGAACCAGGCCGGCTACGTCAACGCGCTGGTCGTCGGCGGCCTCCAGCGGTCGCTCGGGGTCTTCCTCGACGAGGAAGAGATGGTTGCCAAGCTGCTCGAGGTGCGGCGCAGTCGGGATGGCGGTTAGCGCGGCCGGCAGCGCCGTCCGCCCACCTGCACGGGGAGCGATAGCCTTGATCGTCGGCCTCGGGCCGCCGGGCGCCGTCAGCAGTGCCCCTGCCCAGTCTGACGCGGGCGGGGCTTCGGCCGTGGCCTCCTCCGGGAAGGGAGGTCGCGGTAGTCCTCGACGCGCCGCGATCGACCATCGGCACGGGCTCTGCGT
>JBBSNJ010000711.1:0-2517 GCA_038232775.1 Thermomicrobiales bacterium | reverse complement strand
TGTCTTGCGGTAGCCAGAGAGATGCCCTCACCCCCGGCCCCCTTGCCCCTGTCCCGTGCGCGGCAGACGGGAGCACGTCCAGCAGTCGAAAGCGGGAGTACCTAACCGGATTCTCTATGACTGGTGGGAGCGGGCATCGGGGCGCTGCTTGCCATGCACGCCGGCCGCGGCTGGTCGACGCGATCGGGAAGCGCTGTCCTGTAGGATTGGGGGACGGTGCGGCCGATCGTGGCCGTTCGCGGTCCGACGTACCCGCCCGCTTGATCACGCGGGACGGCGAGCGAGCCGATGGAGTAGACGATGGCGCAGGTGGTGGCCGACCGGGCGTCGGTGATCGGGCAGCGGCTCCCCATGACCTACGACGCCTGGCGCACCTGGGAGGTCGAGGGCATCAAGTCGGAGTGGGTCGAGGGGGAGGTGATCGTCTTCATGCCGTCAACCACGCGCCATGGAGACCTCTTGAGCTTCCTCTCCACCCTTTTCACGGCGTACGTCCGGTTCTTCGACCTCGGACGTCTCGTCACCGATTCGATTGAGATGCATCTCTCGGGGCGGGGCCGAGTGCCTGACCTCCTGTTCGTCCCGACCGATCAACTCCCCCGCTTGGGCGAGACGCGATTGATGGGGCCTGCCGGCCTCGTGATCGAGATCGTCTCCGCCGACAGCGGGGCGCGCGACCGGGACGAGAAGAAGGCCGAGTACGCGGCGGCGGGGGTTGAGGAGTACTGGGTCGTGGACGGACGGGTCGGGGAACGGGGGGCGGCGTTCTTCCGGTTGGGCGACGGGGCGTACGAGTCGATCCCGCTCGATCCGGCTGGACGGATCTGGTCGACGGTCGTCGAGGGGTTCTGGCTCGATCCGGCCTGGCTCGACCAGGACCCGCTGCCTGACGCGCTCGACTGCCTGTTCGCGATCGCGCCGCAGCTCCTGGCAGCGAAGCTCCGCCGCGCGGGCGATCCCACGGCTAGCGGTCGCTAGCCCGGACGGTGGCGGAGCCATCCACCCACCACAACTGCTCGTTGGGTCGCTATCTGCCGCGCCCGTGGAGCGAGTGTCGTCACCGACGGGCCGAACGTTGTCCGCGGCGCCCGGTGGGGCGACAGCCGGAGCCGGAGAGGGAGCGTCGTCCCCGACGCCGTTGCCCCTGTCCTGTGCGAAGGAGAGGGGCAACGGCCTACCGTCCGATCGTGGCATTGTTCAACTGGAGTCCTCTCAGCCCCCTTGAGGGGGGCTCGTCGCTTCAACCCGGTCCCTTTCGGGCCGGGCGACGCCGATCAGGCGAGCGCGTCCGGGCGAGAACCCCTCCCCCAGGAACCGGAACCGATCACCCGGCTTCCGGATGAGGGGATCCGCGGAGCGCGGAGGGCCGGGCCGCCCGCGAACCGAAGGCAACGGGAGCTAGATAGAGCGACGCCCCTGCCGGCGCACCAGGACGCGGCCAGCCGCGACCCGCCAGCCAGCCGCGGCCGACCGGGTAAGCCGCCGGCCGCCGGGCGCCGGCCACCGGAGCGCGACAGGGACCGAACGTTTCACCCGCGATGTCATGTAGAAGAAGGCAGAAGACTTGCGCCGCCGAGGCGCCCCTCCCCGGTCGCTACCATCGGGAGGCGGGCTTCCCCGGCCACCGAGCGGGCGCCCGGCGCCGGGCGCCCGCGGCCGCCCCTGCTACCGCCGCTTCACGCGCACGACCCGGTCGTTGCTGGCGTCGCCGACGCAGACGGCGCCATTCCCGCCCACCGCCACGCCGGCCGGCGAATCGAACATCCCGGTGCCGCGGCCCTTGCGTCCCCAGGAGCGGACGAACTTGCCCGCCGCGTCGAGCACTTGGACGCGGTTGTTGAACTCGGCGGAGACGTAGACCAGCCCATCCGGGCCGATCGCCACACCGTTCGGCGAACCGAACTCGCCGGGGCCGTTGCCGCCCACCCCTCCCCACGTCGCCACGACCTCCCCGTCCTGGTCCAACACCTTGATGCGGTTGGCGCGCATGTCGGCGACGTAGACCCGCCCGTCGGCGCCCACCGCTACCCCGAACGGGTAGGCGAACAGATCTCCACTGGGGCTGCCCCACGTCTTGCGGAGCGACCCGCCGGCGTCGAATACCTGAATGCGATTGTTGAGCGTATCGGCGACGTAGACCTGAAGACCGGCGTCCACCGCCACGCCTTTCGGATTGATGAATTGGTTGTTGCCGCTGCCAAAGTTTGGACCACCCAGCGTCCAGAAGTACCCCCCGCTCCGATCGAACACCTCGATCCGGTGGTTGAAACTGTCGGCGACGTAGATTCGACCGTCGGCGTCCACCGCCACGCCGGATGGTGAATCGAACATCCCGTCACCGCTGCCGCGGCTGCCCTACGCCTGCTACGACCAGCAACCGCCGCCCTGGCCCGAAACCAGAACCTGCGTCCTGCGGCAACTCGCGCACTTCCCCTTCTTGCACTTCCCGGTGCAGCACTGCCCGCCCTTGCTGCACGGCTTCTTCGGCGCCCGGCAGGCCGCCGCCTCCTCCGGCGC
>JBBSNJ010000710.1:0-2521 GCA_038232775.1 Thermomicrobiales bacterium | reverse complement strand
GCAACCACGCTCCCCTCTCCCGCGCACGGGACAGGGGCAAGGGGGCCGGGGGTGAGGGCAGCTCTCCGGCAAACGCCACTGATCATCCGGATTCCTTATGAGTCGGGCAGGAAGCGGCGCCAGCGGTGAGGAACGGTCCGGCGACGACCGACGGGGCAACCGTCCCGGCCGGCGCTCGACGGCGGAGTAGACCACCCTGATGGTCAGCCTCGTCGTCGTGCTCGGGCTGGTCGGGCTGGCGTTGTACGAGCGCTTCAGCGCCGAGGTGCCACCGGGCGTCCGGGTCGCCGTCGCGCTGGCGACCGCCGATGTCGAGGAGCGGGACGGGGTCTACGACGTCCCGTTCGAGGTGACGAACCGCGGGGGCGAGCCGGCGACCGACGTGACGATCCACTTCGCGGTCCGGCGCGGGGAGCTGGTCCTCGAAGAATCGGAGACGGTCGTCCGCTTCCTGCCGATCAGTGGCGCGGCGGCGGGCGCGCTGCCGACCTCGTTCGACCCCGCCGCGCACGACTTCACCGCCCGCGTCGGCACGTTCCTCGAGCCGTAGGACGGGAGACGCGACCGGGGCGGGGCGGGGAAGCCCCCTCAGCGCCCGCCCGCCGCCGTCGGCGCCGACCCGGCCCGACCGAACGACGCCGGGCGCTTCTCGACGAAGGCGCGCATCCCCTCCCGCTGGTCGGCGGTGCCGAAGGCGCGACCAAAGAGATCGAGCTCGGCGGCGAGACCGGCGGCGGGATCGCCGGCGAAGGCGAGCGCCAGCGCCGCCTTCGCCGCGCGCAGGGCGCTCGGGCTGTTGGCGGCGATCGTCTCGGCCAACGCCTTCGCCTCCGACAGCAGGCGGTCGGGCGGGTGGACGGCGTTGACGAGGCCGATCCGGAGCGCCTCCTCCGCCCCGACCCGGCGGCCGGTGAAGATCAGCTCGGCCGCCAGTCCGGGGCCGACTAGGCGGGGCAGGCGCTGGGTGGCGCCCCACCCCGGCGGGATCCCCAGCGACACCTCCGGCTGGGCGAAGACGGCCGCGGTCGAGGCCAGGCGGAGGTCGCAGGCGAGGGCCAGCTCGCAGCCCCCCCCGAAGGCGTAGCCGTTGACGGCGGCGAGCGTCGGCTGCGGCAGGCCCTCAACCGCGGCCGTGACCGCCTGGCCGAGCCGCCCGAAGGCGAGCCCCGCCTGGGGCGAGAGCTCGGCCATCCGCTTGATGTCGGCCCCGGCCGCGAACGCCTTGCCGGCGCCGGTCAGGACGACGCAGCGGACGTCCGCCTCGGCCCGCAGCCCGCGCAGCGCCGCCAGCAGCCGCTCCAACTGCTCGTCGTCGAAGGCGTTCAGCGCCGCGGGCCGGTCGAGCGTCACCGTCGCCACCCCGCCCGCCCGCTCGATCGCGACCGCCATCCCCGTCCCCCCATGGCCGCGGGGCGGCGACCAGGCCAGCCGGTCCCCCCCCGCAGTCAACGCTCGCGTGCCCAGCGGTCAGTCCCGCCCCGTCGCGGCATCAGTCGCGACGCCGCCCCAGACCGCCGCCAGGGCGGGTCAGGAACGACGCGCCGCTCGCCGCGACGACGGCGCCACGGCGCGCGCGGTCAACCCGCCTCAGGCGGCGTTCTCGACGAAGTCGGCGCTGACGTAGCCGCGACGCCCCGTCTCCGGGTCGCGCACCGGCACCCAGCCCGTCTCGGTCTCGGCGTCGGTCACCTCGAGGGGGATCCCGGCGGCGAAGTTGGCGACGATCACGGCGTCGGTCGAGGGCTGAGCCCGGAGGCGGACCCCCTCCTCCGTGGTGACGACCATCTCGGCCCCGGCGCTGCCCCCGGCGACGGGCGTCGCCGCCGCCGCGTCCACCACCTCGTCCGCCGGCTCCGGCGTCGAGCCGTCGGCCGGCTCCACCGTCACCGCCGGCTCGGCGGTCTCGCCCGCGACGTTTTCGGCGAGCGGGGAGCCGCCCCCGGTCCCCCCGGCACCCCCGACCAAGGGCGCGACGAAGACGGAGACGAGCGTCCGCCCCTCCTCTTGCTCGGTGAAGGAGGTGATACCGGCGAACCCGGACCCGTTCTGCTCCGCGAGCCCGATCGCCAACATCGGGCGGTCGGTTTGGGGGTCGAGCTCGCCGCCGACGTCGCCGCAGGCGATCGAGGTCGCCGGGTCGGTCGGGCTGAGCCGGACGTCAACCGCGAACGGCGAGGAGAGCAGATCCTCCAAGGTGGCGTCGATGATGCTGGTGCTGGCGCGGACCGGGATCGCCGTCCCCTGGCCAGTCGGGAATGCCTCAACCGTCGGGGTCGCCTGGGCCGCCCCGACGCCGAGCTCGATCAACTGGAACGCCGGGTCGCCGCCGAGCTCGCCGCAGAGCCCCTCGTAGATCCGGGTCGAGATCGGCTGATCGACCGGGACCGCGACCTGACCGCCGACGGCCCCCGGCGACGCCGCGGCCGGCGTCTCGCCCGCGGCCGGCGGCTCGCCCGCGACCGGCGGCTCGCCCGCGACCGGCGGCTCCGCCGCGACCGGCGTCTCGTCGGTCGCGGTCGGG
>JBBSNJ010000709.1:0-2526 GCA_038232775.1 Thermomicrobiales bacterium | reverse complement strand
GCTCGATCGGGGCGGTGCGGGAAGACGGGCTCCGCGTCCCGTAGAATGCGGGGAGCGCGAGCAGTCGGTCTTCTCCTTCGCGAGCGAAGCAGCGACGATGCGACAGGTCGTCATCTATCCTGGCGAAGACGGCTACTGGGTGGCCGAAGTGCCCAGTCTTCCGGGGTGCGTCAGCCAAGGTCAGAGCCGTGAGGAAGCCGTCGCCAACGTGCGCGAAGCCATTCGCGGCTACGTCGCGGCGTTGGAGCAGGACGCTCTGCCGGTACCGGCAGAGCGCTTCGATGCGCTCCTCGTCTCGGTCTGACCCCGCTGCCCCGTGTCTCCGGTCGCGCCTGCCGGCGGGCGTTGGAGCAGGCGGGGTTTTCCCTGATCCGACGGGAGAGCACCCATCTCATCTCCCGCCGCGACGATCCCTTCGTCCAAGTCGCCGTTCCCGACCATAAGGCACTCGACCGTGGCACGCTTCGCGCAATCATCCGCGTCAGCGGCCCCACGGTCGAGGAGTTCGTGGCGTTGCTCCGCTCGTGAGCTCGGCCGATCGCCGCCCAAGGCTGACCGGGAGAGCGCCGATTTCACCGCCCAGGCTGTAGCCCAGAAAGGTCCCCACCGTGTCCTCACGCCTCTTCCGCCTCCAGGTCGATCCGGTCGCCCTGGTCGACGAGATGCACGCCTTCGTCCTCGACCCGCATCCCTCCCGCAACGAGCGGCTGATCGTCCAGGAGTTGAGCGACGTCCACCCCGAGTCGCTCGACGTGCTCGAGTCGATGCTGCTCGACGGCACCGAGGCGCGGCAGGACGTCGCCGACTACGTCGCCGCCGTTTTCGTCTCGCCCGGCCTCGGCCGGGGCTGATCCGACTCCCACCCGACCCGCCCCACCGGCCACCGGCAACACGCCACCGCCGCCTCGGCGATGGCTCTCGGCTGGGGTGCGACCGGCCCTGGCGCGACCAGCTCCGGTGCCGGGGAGTCGGGCGGCGGCTTGGCGCGGGGCGGCAGGGAAACACGGGTCCGGCGGATGGCGCGAACGGCGGAGCGCGACGATGACCCAGGAGCGGTACCTGTTCCTCTGCGGGGCCGAGATGGACCCGACGGCCGTCCGCCGGGCGCACCCCGCGGCGCGGTTCGTGGCGCGGGCGCGGGTCGCCGGCGATGCCGGGGGCGAGGTCTGGGGCATCCTGCTGCAAACAGCCGAGGGCGGGGCGACCACGGCGGAGAGCGATGGTCCGGAGCGGGAGGTGGTCACCGACGACCGGCGCCGCGAGCGGGCGACGGCTCCCGCCGGCTGGCGCCCCGGCGGCGAGCCGGCGGCGATCCTCGCCGCCGCCCGCTACTGGGAGCTCCCCCCCTCCTACGGCCGCGGCCTAGCGGCGTCGGCCCAGGCCGCGGAGGAGTGACGGGGTGACGATCGCGGCGGCGGTGCCCGAGGCGCGCCCCGGCCGGAGGGCGGGGGAGGTTATACTGCCGGACGGCGATGCCCGGCTCGGGATGCCCCGGAGGTCGGGGTATCGGCCGGTCCGCCCGCGGGAGGCGCGTCCTCGATGGCGCAGCAGATCGGCGAAGTGGTTCTCGCCGTGCTCAACATCCTCAGCCTGGCCCTGATCGGGCGGGCGATCCTCTCGTGGTTCGATCCCGGCGCCCGCTGGCCGATCACTCAGGTCCTGGCGGCGATCACCGAGCCGCTGATCGCGCCGATCCGCCAAATCGTGCCCCCGGTCGGGATGATCGATCTCTCGTTCATCGTCGCCATCCTGCTGCTGCAGGTGCTGCAGCGGCTGTTGCGGCAAGCGTTGCTCGGGTGAGCCCCGGCGCGGGGGGCGTCGCGTCGTCCGCCGTGGTCGGTGGGCGGGGGAAACGGGAGAAGCCGCATGGACAAGGTCGTCAAGTACGCGTCGTGGCTCTACGCGGCGATCCTCATCCTCCTGGTGGTGGTCGCCGCCGTCTCGCTGGCGGGCGGTTTCTCGCACGACTTCCTCAACCCTGGGATGTAGGACGAGCCGCCCCGGCTCCGCTCGGTTCGAGCCCCGCTCCGTCGCCCGAGGAGGATCGCACCATGGCCGAGAAGGCGGATCGCCCCGAGCCTCAGCCCGTCGCTGACGGGGCCACCAGCGTCCACCCGAGCGAGCCCGCCGAAGGCGACCGCCGCCCCGGCGTCGATGCCGCGCCGGCGCGCCCTCCCCATCCAGAGGAGGCAGCCGAGGGACCACCGGAGCCCGAGCGATAGCGCGAGCTCGCGGCCCGATCAGCTTCTCGTCCGACTCGACGGGGCCGAGGGCGGCGGATGCCGACCGCGATGGTGGTTGCCGGGGCCCCGGCGCCGCTGGGCGGTGGCGGGGCTCGGCGGACCAGGCCGCGCTTGGGTGCCGCGGTGAGCCGCGCCGGGTCGGCTCGAGCGCCACAGCCACTGGTTCCGCATCAGCAGTTGGCACCCGCTCCCCGAGCCGCCGGGCGCCAGACGGAATCCGGGTGAGGGCCGCTCTCCGGGAACCGCGAGCGATCGTACGGTCTCCGTATCACCCCGGAGGCAG
>JBBSNJ010000708.1:0-2532 GCA_038232775.1 Thermomicrobiales bacterium | reverse complement strand
GTCCCCGCTCCAGCCGCGAGACGTCCGACTGCCGGATCTCCTCCTCCGGTCCGCTCGCCCGCTCCGCGAGCTCTTCCTGGCTCCACCCCAGCCCCTACCGCCGTGCCCGGATCGCTCCCCCGAGGCTCGAGCGGGCCGGCAAACCGTCCATTGGGTCTGCCTCCGGCGCGCCGGGCTCTCCACCCTGCTCCTGCCTCAGGGCGACCGCCATCGAGGCTCCTCCTCCCGCCTCAGCGAGGCGTTGTTCGCCAGGCCCGCTCGCTCGCCGCAGGCAACGAAAGGGGGGACAGGAGAAAGCCCCATGCCAGACGCTACCGAGCCCCTCGACTCAACCCTTACCGGTACTTTGTTGACCGCGCTTGAGACGGGGCGTTGAGGGCGATCCAGGGCGACCCCGTGAGCCGAAACCGGGAGAATCGCGTCCCGTCCTTTGACTCAGCGGCGTCCCCGATAGACCCACGCCGATGTTGCAACAAAGTATCGCTGCAGCGCTTCGCAGACGTGTTGGCCGAGGGTAACGACGGTGTTCTCAGGGTCCCCTATCGCCCTGCGGGCGACGGGCGCAGCAAGCAGCGCCCCTCCAACCGGTCGCGACCCGTCAACATCTTTGCAACCCGCTCTATCCGAAATCCGGTTGAACCGCTCCGGTTACGCCGGACGTACGATCTCCCCTCTCCCGCGCACGGCACCAAGGCGAGGGGACCGGGGGTGGGGCCTCTCCGGCAAACGGAAACGATCAATTGGATGCCGTCTCAGGTGCTCACCGCCCGTCCGCCGTTGGTCCGCCTCGGCTCCTTGAACGCCTCGTCCGTCCCCGCGTCCGCGGTCGGCAGGTTCGGCATCGACTCCAACAACTCGCGGACGATTCGGGCGTGCTCCTCGTCGCGCTGGGCCTGCTCCCCGATCCGGGCCGCGACCGCGGCACCACCGACTCCCTGCAGCGCCGTCTGCCGCGTCAGCGTCGCGCGCTCCTTGAGCAGTCGGACGCACGACCAGAGCGCCGCTTCCAGCTCCTCCGACTTCTGGCCCAGCAGCACCTCCAGCCCGTAGGCGTGCCCGACGTGGCACCGGAACCGCAGCGCCGGCCCCGCTCCCGACTGCCACATCACCCCGCCGCAGTCGGGGCAGGTGTAGAGCGTCTCGGCGTCGATCCGCCGGTCGCCGGCCTGGGCCTCGAAGTCGGCCTCGATCACCGCAGCCATCCGCTCGTCTTGGTCCGTCATCCGCGTCTCCCTGACCTCGACCGGCTCTCGCGCCAAGCGGCCCAACAGCGGCCCGATCGCCGACGCCGGCAGGACGTGGTCCGCCGCCACCAGCCGCAGCGCATTGCGCGGCATCGCCCCGACCGCCGCCTCCGCCGGATCCTGCACCACCGCCACCCCGCCCCGGGCCTGGATCGCCAGCAGCCCAGCGCTGCCGTCGTAGAGCGCCCCCGAGAGGACCACCCCGACCACTCGCGAGCCGTAGGCCCGCGCCGCCGTGCGGAACAGGGGGTCGATCGCCGGCCGGGCGTGGTTCTCCCGTGGCCCCCGCGCCAGTGCCACCCGACCCGGCCGCAGCAGCAGGTGGCGGTCCGGCGGCGCGACGATTATCCGGCCCGGCACGACCGCCTCCCCGTCCTCCGGGTGGGCCGCCGGCAGCGGTGCGGCCCGGTCAAGGATCGCCGACAGGCGGCTCGCGCTGTAGGGCGGGAGGTGGAGCACGACGAAGACCGCCGCCGGCAGATCCGGCGGCAGCCCGCCGACCAGCGCGGTCAGGGTCTCCACCCCGCCGGCCGAGGCGCCGACGACGACGATGTCGTGGGTCGGGCGCGCCGGCGCTCCGCTGCCGTTGCCGCTCCGCTCCCGGTCGCTCATTCGGCCTCCGCGCCCGGTGCGGGCGCGCTCGGGCTGCTCCCGTCGAGCAGCGGCAGCCGCACCGTGAAGGTGGTCCCGTCGCCGACCTTCGACCGGACCGCGAGCGTGCCGCCATGGGCACCGACGATCTGTTGGGCGAGGAAGAGGCCTAAGCCGAGGCCGTCGCCCCCCGTCTGACCGCGGTCTCCCTGGTAGTAGCGATCGAAGATCCTCTTTAGCCGGTCGGCCGCGATCCCGTCGCCGTGGTCCTGAACCTCGATCAGCGCCGCGCCGTCTTCCTGGCCGATCCGGACATCGATCTGGTCGGTTCCGCCCGCGTGCTTGAGGGCGTTGGTCAGCAGGTTCTGCACGACCTGCTCCAGCCGCCCGGCGTCCCCTTCGACCCACCCCGCCCCGACCTCTTCCGAGACCTCGATCGGTCGGCCGTCCGCCGTCGCCTGCGCCGTCTCGACTGCCAGGGCGACGACCGCCGCCAACTCGACCGGCTCCCGCCGCAGGAAGAGCCGGCCGTGCTGCAGCCGCACCGTGTCGCCCAGCTCTTCGGTCAGGGCGGCCAGCCGCCGCGACTGGCGGATCGCCTGGGCCAGGAAGTGGGCCACCCGCTCCGGATCGTCTCGGCGGCGCTCCGCCAGCTGGAGCATCCCCTGGAGCGCGGTCAACGGAGTGCGCAGCTCGT
>JBBSNJ010000707.1:0-2535 GCA_038232775.1 Thermomicrobiales bacterium | reverse complement strand
GACGTTCACCCTTCATCATCGGTTCCCCTGGTCGTTCGTCGCACGGAGGGCCGCCACTGCCCGGACGGTCTCCTCCGCGATCAAGTCGGCGTTGATCGCCGCTCCGGCCTGCAAGCCCGCGGCGACGGCGGAGACGACCTGGCCGAGGAGGTCGGTGACGTTGCCGGCGACCCACACGCCGGGGATGGCAGTGGCGCCGGCGGCATCGGCGGGGACGGAGCTGCCGACGACCTGACCGGCCATCTCCTGGTCGGTGGTATCCAGCCCCAAGCTCCTCAGCACCTCGGCACGCGCCGCGAACCGGGGCGCGACCACGACGGCCTGGCGGGGGACGAACCCGCCGGAGCGCAGCCGGAGGCCGGCGAGCCGGTCGTCGGCGACGTCGAGGGCCGCGACCTCACCGTCGACGACGGCGATGCCGCGGGCGGTCAGTTGCTCGGCTTGCTCCTCCGAGAGGGGTGGAGCGGTGTGGCGAAACAGGACCAGGTCGGCGCTCCACTGCCGCCACAGCAGTGCCCCGTGGACAGCGAACGGTCCGGTGCCCAGGATGCCGATGGCCTGATCGCGGACTTCCCAGCCGTGGCAGTAGGGGCAGTGCAGGACGTCGCGGCCCCACCGCTCGGCGACGCCGGGCACGTCGGGCAATTCGTCGGCCAGCCCGGTGGCGACCAGCAGGCGCCGAGCCCGCAGCGAGCGGCCGTCGGCCAGGTCGATCCGGAATCGGCCGCTCTCGGCCCCGTGCGTGTTGTCCGTGTCCTCGCCCGCCAATCGCTCGGCGGCGCTGACGGTGGCACTGATGACCTGCACGCTATACTCGGCGGCCTCGGCGCGCGGTCGCGAGAAAGGCGCTCGGAGCGACGCCTTCGCTGGTCACAGATAGTTGTGCACGCCCGCGGCCGGGGCGTTCCGTGGCTCACCGGCATCGACGACCACCACCGTGCGCCGCGCCCGCCCCAACGCGAGAGCGCCGCTGAGTCCCGCCGCTCCGCCGCCGACAACGACGACATCGTAGACCGCCTCACCGTCGAGATCCGATGATGAGGGGAATGACCGGTCGTGCGCTGACTGAGACATCCCACTCGTGATCGCATCGTCCATCATCTGCCTCCTTGGGCTCGTGCGGCGGTGATCGCCCACCCCACGGCCCGGCCTGGCGAACCGCGCTCGTCGAACTGTACGGCAGTATCCATCCAACAGCACATTAAGTTGCTGTTCTAGCAAAGCCAGACGCGAAGGGAATGGGGGGGTCGCTCGTCCACGGAGTCGTGAGACGTGCTCGATGCCAAGGGACCGTCGCGGGGTCCGCGATGCAAGTCGCGCCCGCGGATTCCACGGCTGAGTCGGAGGCACCCAGGATCCGGCCAGAAGATCAGCTCGCCGTTGCCGGGCGATCACACCACCGACCGATCCCGAACCCGCGATCGCTCCAAACGCTCCGTCCGCACGCCTTCGCGCGATAATCCCTACAGCAACGCTCGGCCCATGGCGTCGGGTCGAGCGAGGACGGGCACGACCGGAGGACGGTGTGGACCAGACGCGCGCGACGACCCGACCCCTCAAGGTGGGCGCCTTCATCCCGGTCGTCGAGCGGGAGATGGACGGCGGCACCGCCCGCGGCGCCGACGTGCTGGCGATGGCGCGGATGGCGGAGGCGGTCGGCTTCGACTCCGTCTGGGTGCCGGATCATCTCCTGATCCACGACGAGGGGCGGGAGCGGCAGGGGGTCTGGGAGAGGGGGGCGCTGCTGGGGGCGCTGGCGGTCGCCACCGAGCGGGTCGAGATCGGCGCCCTGGTCGCCGCGACGAGCTTCCGCAACCCGACGCTGCTCGCCAAGCTGGCCGACACGGTCGACGAGCTGAGCGGCGGCCGCCTGATCCTCGGTCTCGGCTCCGGCCGCCATGAGCCGGAGCACCGGAGTTTCGGCTACCCATTCGACCGCCAGATCGCCCGCTTCGAGGAGGCGCTGAAGATCGTCACGACCCTCCTCCGCGAGGGGAAGATCGACCACCGGGGCGAGTTCTACGAGGCGCGGGAGTGCGAGCTGCGACCCCGCGGCCCCCGTCCGGAGGGCCCGCCGATCCTGATCGGCGCCCTCGGCACCGGCCCCCGGATGCTGCGCCTGACGGCCGAGTACGCCGACCTCTGGAACGCCTGGTTGACCTGGGGCCGGAGTTGGCCCGACGCGGTGCCGCCCCTGCGTGCCCTCGTCGACGGCGCCTGCCAGGCCGCCGGCCGCGACCCGGCGACGCTCGGTCGGACGGTCGCTCTCCTGGTCGACGTCCCCGGCGTGCCGGCGACCCTCGTCTCCACCTCGCCGACCGGCGGGGCCGAACCCCTGACCGGCTCGCCGGAACAGATCGCCGAGGCGCTGCGGGGCTTCGCCGGCGAGGGGATCGGGCACGTCCAGATCATCCACGCCCCGAACACTGTCGCCGGGATCGAGGGGTTCGCGCCGGTGCTGGCAGCGCTCGACCGGGGCTGATACGGAAACCGGGCGAATGCCTCCGCTTCCCGCCCGCGGCCCTCACCCCTTCG
>JBBSNJ010000706.1:0-2539 GCA_038232775.1 Thermomicrobiales bacterium | reverse complement strand
GGTTTCGGCGGCTCGTCCTCGGGGAAGCGGGGCGGCCGCAGGGGCGGCGGGGCGTCGAGCATCCCCGCCAGCCCCGGATCGGCCATCGGGTCGAGCGGCACGCCGGGGAGCGGCGGGAAGGGGGGGCCGGGGGGGCGAATCGGGAAGGGGAGCATCGCTAGGCCACCTTCCGGCCGTCGCGGCCCAGGCGGACCGGCTGGCGGCGGTCGCGGCGTTCGGTCAGGCCGGCGGCGTCGTGGATCGCGAAATATTCGAAGCCGGTGACGACATCCGACTCGCCCCGCTTGTCGTGGATCGGCTTCGGCTCGCCGGTGCGGCCCGCCTCGGAGACCTCTTGGAACTTGTAGCGCTGGAGGCAGCGCAGCGCGTAGCGGGCGCCGGCGGTGTCGGCGCAGACGGTGCGCTGCAAGACCTCGCGGGTGGCCAGGCGGCGGGTGAGCAGGTCGCGCTTGTCCCAGGAGCGGACGACGCGCAGGGGGCGGTGGACGCCGGGCCGCTGGCGGCGGCGCAGCTCGAGCGCCTTGGCCTCGAAGGCGTCCCAAAACGACAGTCGCGTGACGCTTTCCCTGGCGCCGCCGGTGGGGTCGCCGAACCAGGAGACCCGTTCGTCCCAGGGGAGGGAGGCGGTGAAGGCCATGAAGCGCGCTTCTTCGGGGCCGGATTCGCGCCGCCAGAGCTCGAGCATGGCGTCCCCTTCGGCCGGGGGGATGCCGGTGGCGACGTGGGCGTACCACTCGGCCGGGAGCTTGGAGCGGCGGTAGAGGTCGACGAGGCGGACCGTCTTCGCCGGATCGTCGGCGTCGCGCTGGCAGACGACCATCGTCGTCTGGTCGGTGCCGCCCACGTCGCAGCCGACGGCGGTCAGGGTGCGGGGCGCGGCCGGGTCGAGCGGGCCGAGACCCTCGGGCGTGGCGATGGCGTCGGCCTGGGGGTAGACGCGGTCGCCGAAGCCGGCGACGTAGTCGATCATCACCTCGCGCCGGAACCCCTCGGGGTCGTGGGCGTAGGTCGTCTCCCGCTCGTTGGCCATCCATTCCTCGTCGTGGAATGGATGGAGCCAAGGATCGAGCCGCAGGTAGCGGATGCGGCCGGCGGAGTCGCGGGCGATCTGGGCCAGGTCCTGGAAGTCGGTGCCGAAGTCGACGTAGGCGGAGCTGAGGTTGACGCGGTGGTTCGTGACCGCGCCCTGCGAGGTGAGGACGTTGTTCAAGCCCTTCGTGAACTTGGCGGCCTCGTCGTTGAGGCGGAGGGTGGCGCGGCCGCCCGTCCCGGCGAGGGCGGTCAGGGCCTCGCCCTTGACGGTGGAGGAGCGCTCGGGGTGGCGCAGCAGCAACTTGCGGTTGTGGAGATCGTGGTCCCAGCGGGCGGACGGGAACATCCAACGGGGGACGCCGGGGGCGTCGGGGAGGATGCCGAGCAGCCCGCGCAGCTTGAAGAACATCGAATCGGGGGAGGCGTCGTCGACGGCGTCCTCGCGGAAGGAGACGAGGCCGGCGGTGAAGACGGGGTCGAACAGCCAGTGCTTGGCGACGACGCCGCAGACGGTCCAGGTGGCGCCCATGTCGCGGGACTTCTCGACCACGAGGTCGTTGCCGTGGCCGCGAGGCGAGGCCAGTGCCGCTTCGACTTCGTCGGCGAGATCAACTTGCAGCGCGAAGGGCGCCCACGGGTACCAGCCCGGGGGGCCGAGGGGGGTGTCGCGGGGCTCGAAGATCCAACCGTACATCGCCAGGAAGTAGCTCGTGCTGGCGGCGCAGAGGGCAGTCTCGTGGCGACGGAACGCGGCGTCCTCGTCGGCGCGGGCCAAGACCTCGGCCCGGAGGTCGATCAGCTCGGCCGCCCAGTCGTGCCACTCGGCCCGCCAGGCGTCGTCGTCGCGCCAGGAGGGGACCACCGTCAGGTGCGGCGGCAGGCCGGGAATGGTGGTCATCCACGCCCTCCCTGGTCGATCAGACGCCGAATGCGGTCATATTTCTCTGCCGTCGTGTGGCCATCCCACTCGCTCGGACGGAGACGATCGACGTGTCCCAGGAGGTACACGTCGTGATCGGCAACGTGCCAACTCGCCTGTCCCGTCGGTAGATGGAGGGTCATCACGCTCTGAAATCCACGCTCCGCATCGAGATCGAGCCGGAGATCAGACGGAAAGTGTCTGGCGAGGAGCGCGATCAGAAGCGTTCGTTCGGTGTAGCGATTCATGGCGATCATCGGGCCGCGAGGCGCTCGCCGAACTCGGCGGCGGTGACGCGGCCGTCGACGACGACGCGGCGGTACTCGCGGAGGACTTCGAGGTGCTTGCTGCCGAAGCGGGCGGCGCGGGTGCGACCGCCGTAGGGCGGGGGGATGACGCCGAGGCGTCGCAGCTTGCGCACCGCGTGGTAGCCCATCCCCGCCTCGTCGGCCAGGGAACGCAGGGTGTAGGCGTCGTGGTCGCGGACGATGCGCACCGCGGATTCCCCTCTCACGCGCGGCCGTTCCGCGCCGCACGATGCGGGGTATTGCGACACCGGGGGTGTCCTATGTCCGGGCCAGGGGGCGT
>JBBSNJ010000705.1:0-2550 GCA_038232775.1 Thermomicrobiales bacterium | reverse complement strand
GGGTCTCCAGTCGAGATCAGGGGCCTCACGCCTGCGTAGGCCCCGGTCACGGATGAGCGATCGAGCGACGTGCCGAAGAAATCGTTGGCGGCCCCGAGGAGGTACGAGATGTCATCGGTCGAGGGTTCGATATGAGCGAGATCGCCCTCGTAGTCGCGGTCCGTGGTGCCGATCAGGGTCCGCCCGTACCACGGGAGCGCGAAGATCGTGCGGTCCTCGCTGGCCGGGACGATGCATGCCGCGGTGCCGATCTCGAGGTCGCCGGTCGAGACGATGACATGGGTTCCGCGGCTCGGGGCGATCCGGGGAACCTCCGCCTCGTCGTGGATCTCGTCGGGCCGGATGCGGTCCGCCCAGACGCCGGTGGCGTTCACCACGCTCGTGCCGCGTACGACGAGCTCCTCGCCCGTCTCCTCGACCCGGCACTCAACTCCGGCCACACTGCCGTTCTCCTCGAGGAGCCCCGTGACGTCGAGCCCATTCAGCGGGACCGCGCCGAAGCGCTCGGCCTCCCCCAGGATCGTGAGGACGAGGCGCGCGTCGTCGGTTTGGCAGTCGTAGAAGAGGTAGGCCTCCCTGGGGTCCCTCGCCGCAAGCGCCGGGACGCGCTCAGCCGCCTCGGCGCCGGGGATCGTGCGATGGCGATCCGGCGACCAGCGTTCGTCGTCGGCAAGCCGGTCGGAGCCCTCGCCGCGGATGGCGGTTTCACGACGGCGGTCGCGGCGTGCCTGGCCGACCCGACTGGTCGCCATCACGTCATACATGTTGAGACCGATCCCGATCAAGCGATTGCGCTTGTCGTCGCCGAGACTCGGGACCAGGAAAGGAGTCGGGTAGACGAGATGGGGCGCCATCCGCACCATGAGCTGGCGCTCGACCAGCGCTTCCCGAACTAGGCCGAGATCGAAGTTCTGGAGGTAGCGAAGGCCGCCATGGACCATCTTCGACGATCGGCTCGACGTGCCCGACGCCCAGTCAGCGCGCTCGACGATCGCGACCGAGTAGCCGCGCGAGGCCGCGTCGAGGGCGACCCCTGCGCCGGTGACCCCTCCGCCCACCACGACGACGTCGAACTCCTCCGTGCGAAGGGCGTCGAGCGCGTCTTTGCGGGAGAGCATCGGTACCTAGTTCTAGTCGAGGTAGAAGACGGTCTCGACCGCCCGGGGTCGCTCCGGGGCGGGCTTGGAGCCGGCTGGCTCGCCCAGATGGATCAGGGCGACGAAGTGCTCAGCTTCGGGGACACCCACCGCCGCGAGGCCCTCGCGCTTCCGCAGGACGTCCGGCGTCCGCCAATACCCGGCCAAACCACGGGCGTGTGCGGCCAGCAGAACGATGTAGGTGGCGACGCCGGTTGCGAGGAGGTCCTCCTCGTCCTGGACGGGGTCGCCGGTCTGGAGGGCCGAAGCAACCACAAGCGTCGGCGCCCGGTCCAGCTTCGAAGCGTTCTCGGAGCCCGCTGCCCCCTTGAGGCGCTCGAGAGATCGCGGGCCCACGACGCGGAACCGCCACGGAACGGTCAGGTGATGATTGGGCGCCCACGCGGCGAGCTCGAGGAGCTCGTCAACCGTCGCGCGCGGCAGCGGCTCGGGCCGGAATGCCTTGTGGGTTCGCCGCCCCTGGATCGCCGCTTCGACATCCATCCGCCGAACGGTATCCGTCAGGGCAAGGTGCGCCTGTACCAGAGGAAGCCGCCGGCCAGCGCGAGCGCAAGTCCGCCCAGACCCGCGCCCACCTTGGCGCCGTCGGGCATTCCTCCACCCGCGACGGTCCCGGGCACCGCCTCCGTAGCCGGCGAGTCGCCGAGCGCGACCGCGGCTGACTCCGCCGGTTCCTGTTCAGCCTGGGTCGATCGCCGCTCGCGTCGGACCTGCTCTCGCTTGGCGTCCTTGGTCTTGTCCTTGGCGCTCTTCGAGGCACCCGACTTTGCCGTTCCGGCCGACTTGCCGGGGTCGGTCGCCGCGGGGGGTTCCGCGCCGGGAGCCACGTCCGGAGTCGGAGCGGGAGGACTGCCGTCTGCGCGCCGAACGGGTTCGATCGGGAGCGCTTCGCGACTCACGGCGAGGAGCGCCTGGGAGGTCACCCAAACCGGGGTCTGCCCGGCGCCCAGTCTGTACTCGTAGTGCCCGTCGGCCGCCTGTCTCGCTGCGAGATAGCGAAGTCCCGAGCGCCCGTTTCGCTTCACCTCGGCCGGATCCACGCCGGCCGCAACGAGCCCCTGGATCGCCCACGCCGTCGATTGCGAGTTGGTGACGCCGGTCTCGTTGATGCCCCAGCCACCTTCGCTTCGCTGCGTGCGTCGCAGGTAGCCGATGGCGTCACCAAGCGCGCCCGAGCGTGCGGCCGCAAGCCCCTGCATCGCGGAGCCGGTCGAATCTGGATCCGATGGCTGGCCCGGCCCGAAGCCCCAGCCTCCATCCCTGTTCTGAGCGGACCGGAGCCAGGATGCCCCAGATGCGATCCCGCCGCTCTCCCCCGCCGAGCGCAGCGCCAGGATCGCGTACGCCGTCAGGTTCACCTGGCCCTGCCAGGAGCCGTCGGACGACTGCGCCG
>JBBSNJ010000704.1:0-2553 GCA_038232775.1 Thermomicrobiales bacterium | reverse complement strand
TCGGGTCAATAGCGTGAGGTCCTACGCCTCGTCCTTCCCCGCCCGGCTCGCCCCGCGGATCGTCTCGACCACGCCGGCGTCGGCGAGGGTGGTCGTGTCTCCCAACTCGCGGCCGGCGGCGATGTCGCGCAGGAGGCGGCGCATGATCTTGCCGGAGCGGGTCTTCGGCAGGTCGGGCGTGAACATCACCTGCTTCGGCCGGGCGATCGGGCCGATCTTGGTCGCCACGTGCCGGCGCAGCTCTTCGCCCAGCTCGGGGCTGGTCTCCACCCGCGCCTTGGCGATGACGAAAGCGTAGACCGCTTCGCCGGTCAGCTCGTCCGGGCGACCGACGACGGCCGCCTCGGCCACCCGGTCGTCGGAGACGAGCGCGCTCTCGATCTCGGTCGTGCTCAGGCGGTGGCCGGAGACGTTCATCACGTCGTCGACCCGGCCCATCAGCCAGTAGTCGCCGTCCTCGTCGCGGCGGGCGCCGTCGCCGGGGAAGTAGTTGCCGGGGAAGCGGCTCCAATAGGTCTCGCGGTAGCGCTCCGGGTCGCCGTAGATGCCGCGCAGCATCGACGGCCAGGGCCGCGTCAGGACGAGGTAGCCCCCTTCCCCCAGCGGCACCGACTCCCCCTGTTCGTCGACGACGTCGGCCGCGATCCCCGGCAGCGGCTTCGTCGCCGAGCCCGGTTTCAGCGTGGTCAGCCCCGGCAGCGGCGAGATCATGATCGCCCCCGTCTCCGTCTGCCACCAGGTGTCGACGACCGGGCAGCGGCCGCCGCCGATCTGCTCGTGGTACCAGATCCAGGCCTCCGGGTTGATCGGCTCCCCGACCGAGCCGAGCAGCCGCAGCGACGAGAGGTCGTGCCCCTGGGCGTGCTGCCGCCCCCACTTCATGTGGGCGCGGATGGCGGTCGGCGCCGTGTAGAGGATCGTCACCCCGTAGCGCGCGACGATCTCCCACCAGCGGCCCGGGTCGGGGTAGTCGGGCGTCCCCTCGTACATCACCCCGGTCGTGCCGTTGGCGAGCGGACCGTAGAGGATGTAGGAGTGCCCCGTCACCCAGCCGATGTCGGCGGCGCACCAGTAGACGTCCTCGTCCTTGACGTCGAACACCCAGCGGTGGGTGGCGCTGACCTCGAGCAGGTAGCCGGCGGTGGTGTGGAGGATGCCCTTCGGCTTGGCGGTCGTGCCGGAGGTGTACAAGAGGTAGAGCGGATCCTCGCTCGCCATCCGCTCCGGCTCGCAGACCGCCTCCTGACTGGGTACGAATTCGTCCCACCAGACGTCTCGCCCCTGCCGCATCGCCACCTCTTGCCCGGTGCGGCGGGCGACCAGGACCCGCTCGACGCTGGGGGCCGAGTCGAGCGCTTGGTCGACGTTCGGCTTCAGGCTGGAGGGCTGGCCGCGGCGGTAGCCGCCGTCGGCGGTGACGACCAGCGTGGCGCCGCAGTCGTTGATCCGGTCGGCCAGCGCGTCGGCCGAGAAGCCGCCGAAGACGACCGTGTGGGGCGCCCCGATCCGGGCGCAGGCGAGCATCGCGATCGGCAGCTCGAGGATCATCGGCAGGTAGATCGCGACCCGATCCCCCCGCCCGACCCCGAGCGCCTTGAGCGCGTTGGCGCAGCGCTGGACCTCGGTCAGCAGCTCGGCGTAGGTGATCGCCCGGCGGTCCCCCGGCTCCCCTTCCCAGTGGAAAGCGACCTTCTCCCCCCGACCGGCGGCGACGTGGCGGTCCAGGCAGTTGACGGAGACGTTGAGCTGTCCCCCCCCGAACCACTCGGCGAAGGGCGGGTTCCAGTCGAGCACCCGCTGCCACGGCTCGAACCACTCGAGGGTCGCCGCCTCCGCCGCCCAGAACCCCTCGGGGTCGGCCGCGGCCCGTTCGTAGATGGCGGGGTCGGTGATCGTCGCCCGCG
The DNA here is from genome assembly GCA_038232775.1 of Thermomicrobiales bacterium. Lineage (GTDB taxonomy): Bacteria > Chloroflexota > Chloroflexia > Thermomicrobiales > UBA6265 > JBBSNJ01. Next base: position 649 of record JBBSNJ010000704.1, on the reverse strand, counting down.
CCGCGAACCCCGGCGGCGGGGGGAAGAGCCGCTGCTCCCGGAGGAGGGTCTCGATCGCGATCTCGCGTCCCCGCGCCGGGGCCGGCGCCCCCGTGGCCTCGCCCATCTCCGCACCCCTCCTGATCGGTCGCCGGCGGTCGCGCCCCGGCTGCCGCGCTGCGCCTCGCTGGTCGCCGGAGTATACAAGGGCCCCGGCGCGCCGGCCCCGCGGCTCGGCGGGGGAGCGGGGCGTGGCGCCGGCCCCAAAGCCGGCCGCACCGCCGGCCCTCATTGCCTCGGGGGGGGCCAACCGTTAGAGTGCAGCCCGGCGATCGCCGCCCACCGACCCGGCGAGACACGCGAGAAAGGGCACCAACGATGGACGAGATCGACGCCAGCCAGATCGTCGAGGGGACGGAGGTGTACGGCTCCGACGGCGGGCGCCTCGGCCAGGTCGCGGCCGTCGAGGAGGGCGTCATCGTCGTCGAGAAGGGGCTCTTCTTCCCGACCGATTACGCGATCCCGATCAGCGCCGTGGCCGTGATCGAGGGGGGCAAGGTCCACCTCAACGTCACCAGGGACGCCGCCCTCCACCAAGACTGGGACCTGGTGCCGGCGACCGAGACCGAAATCACGCCCGAGACGGGGGCCACCGCGGAGCCGGCCGCGG
>JBBSNJ010000703.1:0-2554 GCA_038232775.1 Thermomicrobiales bacterium | reverse complement strand
GTCCCGGCCAAGGTGGCCGGGGTCGGGGAGGTGGTCGTCTGCTCGCCGCCGGGCGCCGACGGCGACGTCCACCCGCTGACGCTGGCGGCAGCTGAGGTGGCCGGGGTCGACCGCGTCTTCCGGATCGGCGGGGCGCAGGCGATCGCGGCCCTCGCCTACGGCACGGAGACGGTGCCCCACGTCGACAAGATCTTCGGCCCCGGCAACATCTTCGTCGTCCTCGCCAAGCGGCGCGTCTTCGGCCTGGTCGCGATCGACCAACTCCCCGGCCCGACCGAAACGCTGCTGGTCGCCGACGCCAGCGCCGACCCCGGCCTGGTCGCGGCCGACCTGCTGGCCCAGGCCGAGCACGACCCGATGGCCAGCGCGATTCTCATCGCCATCGACGCCGGGCTGGCTGAGGCGGTGCTGGCGGAGCTGCCGCGACAGCTCGCCGCCCTCGAGCGGCGGGCGATCGCCGAGCAATCGCTGGCGGCGAACGGGCTGGTCGTCGTCGTCCCGGACGTCGAGACGGCGCTGGAGCTGGCGAACGCCTACGCCCCGGAGCACCTCTGCCTGCTGCTGCGCGACCCATGGGCCGCCGTTGGCCTGGTCCGCCACGCCGGAGGCGTCTTCGTCGGCGAGGCGAGCCCGGAGGCGCTCGGCGACTCTACCGCCGGCCCCAGCCACGTGATGCCGACCGGGGGGACCGCCCGCTTCTCGTCGCCGATCCACGTCGGGGAGTTCACCAAGGTGATCTCCGTCGTCGCCGCCAACCGCCGCGCCCTCGACCGGCTCGGCCCGGCGACGGTGGCGCTCGCTCGGGCCGAGGGCCTGGGCGGGCCCGCCCGGGCGATCGAACGGCGGCTGGAGGAGGGGCGGTGACCGCTCGGCGGCGCGATCATTGGCTCGAGCGCAATGGATGGAGTGGAGACATGAACCCGCACCAGCCCGAAATCGAGACGATCGAGGCCTCGGAGGCAGAGACCACCTGGACCCACGTCATCCAGCGCGTCGCCAACGGACGCGGTCGGATCGTGATCGAACAAGACGGGGTGCCGGTGGTCGCGATCGTCCCGGTCGAGGATCTCCGTTGGCTCGCTCAGCGCGAAGCGACTGCGGCGGCCGGAGGGAGTGGCCCAGCCAGAGCGGACGACGCCCTGCTCTCGACCCAAGCGGCGTTCCGCGACGTGCCCGATCCGGAGATTGAGATCGAAATCGCTCGAGGGTTGACCGCGGTTCGTGAGCGCGCGCGAAACGGTCAGTGGTGAGTCGGGAAGGGGCGAGCGACGCGGCCACTCTCGACTCGAACGTCCGCATCTCGGGTTTCGTCCGGCCCGCGAGCGTTCCCGGGGCAATCCTCCGGCGGTGGCGGGAGAGGGCGTTCTCCCTCGTCGTCTCCGAGCCGATCCTGCGTGAGGTCGGGGGAACGCTCCAAGAACCCTACTTCCAACAGTACTTGACCGAGCAAGACGTCGACGACGATCTCGCCCTGCTGTGACGGGAAGGGGTGCTGGTCGAGACCGCGGTCGACGTCGCGGGCGTCGCCTCCCACCCGGAGGACGATCTCATCCTCGCGACCGCGGTCGGCGGGAGGGCGGGATTCCTGGTCACGGGCGACAAGCAACTCTAGCGGCTCGGCACTTTCCGCGGCGTGACGATCATCACGCCGCGGGATGTCCTGGATCGCTTGGGTGAACCAGGGTGACCGTGCCCACTCCTGGCCGCTACCCGCCTGCCAGCTCCCGCAGCGCGGCGACGACCCGCTCCTCGACCGCCAGCTCGACCCCGCGCGGCAGCGCGGCGACCGCGCCGTGGGCCTCGGCGGCGGTGTAGCCGAGCGCCCGCAGCGCCTCCACCACCTCGGCGTCCTGGGGTGCGGGCGCGGCCCCCGCCGGCGCCCCGGACGGGACGAGCTTGCCGCGCAGCTCGAGGATCAGGCGGGCGGCCGTCTTCTTGCCGACGCCCGGCACCGTCGCCAGCAGCTCGGTGTTCTCGCCGTTGATCGCGGCGTGGAGGGCGTCGGTCCGGATCCGGGAGAGGATCGCGCAGGCGAGCCGGGGCCCGACCCCGCTGACGCCGATCAGGGTCTCGAAGAGGCTCAGTTCGTCGCCCCCGGCGAAGCCGTAGAGGGTCAGTTGGTCCTCGCGGACGAAGAGGAAGGTTTGGAGGCGGACATGCTCCCCCACCTCCCCGACCTCGTCGAGGGTGGTGGCGCTGGTGTAGATGCGGTAGACGACGCCGCCGACGTCGATCAGCAGCGCGTCGGACATCTTGGCGTCTAGCCGACCCCGCAGACCCGCGATCACCGCTCGCTCCTCCCGAAACCGGCGCCCGGATCGACCAGCCCGTAGACGCGGCGGGCGTTGCCGCCGAGGACCGGGGCCTCCTCCTCCGGCCGCATTGCCGCCCCGCTCCGGACCCGGCGGAGGAAGCGGTCCATCCGCAGGACCGGGTGGTCGCTGGCGAAGAGGACGCGGTCCGCTCCGACCAGATCGAGCACGGCGCGGAAGACGCCCGGCCGATAGAGGTAGGTCGAGGCGGCGCTATCGTAGACGACGCGGGCGGTGGCGGC
>JBBSNJ010000702.1:0-2556 GCA_038232775.1 Thermomicrobiales bacterium | reverse complement strand
GCTGCGCCGGGTCGAGGACGCGGTCGAGATCTGGGTCTACACCCAGACCGAGAACGACGCTTGGGTGGCTACGCTGGCGGGGTCGGTCTACGACCCGGTGATGGGGACGGACACCCGCTCGATCTCCTTCGCCCAGGGCTAGGGGGCGCCGCCCCGCCACGGAGGCCGCGGGCTCCGCCGGGCGGCTCGATCCCGCCCGGCGCCCCCGACCATGAACCTCGCGTTCTACACCCTCCGCCGTCTGTTGCTGATCGTGCCGGTGCTGGTCGGAGTCTCGCTCCTGACCTTCGCCCTCTCCCGCGTCGTCCCCGGCGACCCGGCGCGCTTGGCGGCCGGCGCCCAGGCGACGCCGGAGATGTACGAGCAGATCCGGCGCCAGTTCGGGCTCGACGATCCGCTGCCGGTCCAGTATTGGACTTACGTCTCGAACCTGGTCCGGGGCGACTGGGGGGACTCGATCCTCTCCCGGCGCCCGGTCGCGGCCGACCTCCGCGTCTACTGGCCGGCGACGCTCGAGCTGGTGCTGGTGGCGATGGCGATCGCCGTCGCCGTCGGCGTCCCGCTCGGGATCGTCTCCGCCGTCCGCGCCGACCGGCCGGTCGACCAGGTCTCGCGCCTGGTCGCGCTGTTGGGGGTCAGCATGCCGGCGTTCTGGCTCGCCCTGCTCCTCCAGCTCTTCTTCGGGCTGCGGCTCGATTGGCTCCCCATCAGCGGCCGGCTCGAGGCGATGATGGTCGCGCCGAGCGGCGGCACCGGGCTCTACCTGCTCGACAGCGCCCTCGCCGGCGATTGGCCGGTCTTTCGCGACGCTCTCGCCCACGTGCTGCTGCCGGCGCTGACGCTGAGCTTCCCCGCCCTGGCGACGATCGCCCGCTTCACCCGGGCCAGTCTGCTGGAGGTACTCGGCAACGACTACGTGCGGACGGCCCGCGCCAAGGGGTTGGTCGAGCGCCGGGTGATCCTCGGCTACGGCCTGCGCAACGCCTTCATCCCGACACTGACGATGATCGGCCTCTCCTTCGGCTGGGCGATGGGCGGCTCCGTCCTGGTCGAGACGGTCTTCGACTGGCCGGGGATCGGCCTCTACGCCACGAAGTCGGCGTTGACCCTCGACTTCATGCCGATCATGGGGATCGCCCTCCTCTACGGGGTCGTCTTCAGCCTAATTAACATCGCCGTCGACCTGAGCTATGGTCTGCTCGATCCGCGGGTGAGCCATGGCTGATCCGAACCCCGAGAGGCACGGCCGATGAGCGCCGTCGGCGTCGACCGACGGTCCCGCGGCGGGGTCTCGCCGCCGCTGGCGCGTCGCCGCTTCGGCCTCAGCGACCAGGCGTGGCGGGCCGTCCGCCGTTTCCGGCAGAGCCCGCTCTCGGTCCTCGGTCTGGCGATCATTCTGGTCTTCGTCTTGCTCGCCGTCGTCGGACCGCTCCTGGCGCCGTATCCGGACGACGCCAGCGGCGCGCTGAACATCAAGGGGAAGCTGCAAGCCCCGTCGTGGGCGCATTTCTTCGGGACCGACCACGTCGGGCGCGACGTCTTCACCCGCGTCGTCGTCGGTGCCCGCGTCTCGCTGCTCGCCGGTCTGGTCGTGATCGCCCTCGCGCTTGGCGTCGGCACCCTGCTCGGCGCGGTCGCCGGTTTCGTCGGCGGCCGGGTCAGCGACGTCATCATGCGGGTGACCGACATCTTCCTCACGATCCCGGACTTGATCCTGGCGATGGCGTTCGCCGCGGCCCTCGGCCCCGGCCTGCTGAACGTGATGATCGCCGTCTCGCTCGTCTGGTGGCCGGGGTACTGCCGGCTGGCCCGCGCCAACGTGGTCAGCCTGCGCGACGCCCAGTTCGCGGAGGCGGCCTCCTCGCTCGGTGCCAGTCGGGCGCGGGTCCTCTTCCGCCACGTCTTGCCGAACGCCATCCCGACGATCTTGGTCAAGGCATCGATGGACGTCGGCTTCGCCGTGCTGACCACCGCCGCGCTCGGCTTCATCGGGCTCGGTACCCAGCCCCCGACCCCGGACTGGGGGGTGATGGTCTCCGACGGGCGCAAGTACCTGCGCGAGGCCTGGTGGTACTCCACCTTCCCCGGTCTCGGCATCCTCCTCACCGTCGTCGGCTTCAACCTGCTGGGGGACGGGCTGCGCGACGTCTTCGACCCCCGGACGCGGGGCAAGGGGTAGGGCACCGGTGTGGACCATCGACGACGACGCCCTGGAGCGGATCGAGATCGGCGCCGGCATCCTCGGCACCGGGGGCGGCGGCAACCCCTACCTCGGCAAGCTGCACGCCCAGACGCTCCTCGCCGCCGGCGCCCGACCGGTCGTGGTCGACGTCGACGAGGTGCCGGACGACGCCCACGCCGCCTGCGTCGGCGGGATGGGCGCCCCGACCGTGGGCATTGAGCGGCTGCCGCGCGGCGACGAGCCGCTGCGGGCGATGCGGGCACTCGAGCACCACGTCGGCCGGCGGCTGACCCACCTGGTGCCGGCCGAGATCGGCGGCAGCAACTCGGTGCGGCCGATCGTCGTCGCCGCCCAGACGGGGCTGCCGGTGGTCG
>JBBSNJ010000701.1:0-2563 GCA_038232775.1 Thermomicrobiales bacterium | reverse complement strand
GGAGATCCCTCCCGAGCCGTCGCCCGAACCGGCGGTCTCCCGCCCAGTAGGCGCGACCGAATGTCGCCCGTTACCGCGACCCGCGTCCCCGCCCTTCCCGGTGGAGCGCGACCAAGTGGGTCCCGCCTCCCGGCCGGACCAATCGAGGTGGTACCGCGGGCTCGCCCGTCCTCATTCCCGAGGACGGGCTTTGTCGTCCTCCCCGACCTTCCGCCCCGCCAACCTCTCGACTCCCCGGCGCCTCGACTCGAACATGCTCAGGAGCGCCCGATGCCCGGCTTCACCGACGTCCCCGCCAAGCCCGACTTCCCGGCCCTCGAGCGCGAGATGCTCGCCTGGTGGGACCGCGAGGGCATCCCCGACAAGTACCTCCACCGCAACGACGCCGCCGACCGTCGTTGGTCGTTCCTCGACGGTCCGATCACCGCCAACAACGCGATGGGCGTCCACCACGGCTGGGGCCGCACCTACAAGGACATCTTCCAGCGCTACCACACCATGCTCGGCGAGAAGCAGCGCTTCCAGAACGGCTTCGACTGCCAGGGCCTCTGGGTCGAGGTCGAGGTCGAGAAGGAGCTCGGTCTCAAGAGCAAGCGCGACATCGAAGCCTACGGCGTCGCCCCCTTCGTCGAGCGCTGCAAGCAGCGGGTCCTCACCTACGCCGACCGGATCACCCGCCAGTCGATCCGCCTCGGCTACTGGATGGACTGGGGCGACTCCTACTTCACCATGTCGGACGAGAACAACTACACGATCTGGCACTTCCTCAAGACCTGCCACGAGCGGGGCTGGATCTACAAGGGCCACGACGTGATGCCCTGGTGCCCGCGCTGCGGCACCGGCATCTCCGAGCAGGAGATCGTCACCGAGGGCTACCAGGACCGCACCCACCTCACCTTCTACGTCCGCCTCCCCCTCCTCGACGAGCCGGACACCAGCCTCCTCGTCTGGACTACGACCCCCTGGACCCTCCCCGCCAACGTCGCCGCCGCCGTCCACCCCGAGCTGACCTACCTCCGGGTCGAGCAGGGCGGCCACCGCTTCTATCTGGCGAAGGAAGCGGCCAAGACCGCCCTCCGCGGCGACTACGTCGTCGAGGCCGAGCTCGCCGGCGCCGACCTCCTCCGCCGCCCCTACCGTGGTCCCTTCGACGAGCTCCCGGCCGCCGAGGGGACCGAGCACCGCGTCATCCCCTGGGACGAGGTCGACGCCGCCGAAGGGACCGGCATCGTCCACATCGCCCCTGGCTGCGGCCGCGACGACTTCGCCCTCTCCAAGACCAACGACCTCCGCGTGATCGCCCCCATCGACGAGTTCGGCGTCTACGGCGACGGCTTCGGCGACCTCTCCGGTGCCTACGTCCACGAGGTCGCCACCCCGATCATGCGTGACCTCGAAAGTCAGGGCCTCCTCTACCGCGGCGAGCAGTACAAGCACCGCTACCCCGTCTGCTGGCGCTGCGGCACCGATCTCGTCTTCCGCCTCGTCGACGAGTGGTACATCGCCATCGACGGCCTCCGCCAGCGAATGCAGGACCACACCCGCCAGATCAACTGGTACCCCGCCTTCGGCAAGGAGCGCGAGCTCGACTGGCTCCGCAACATGGGCGACTGGCAGATCTCCAAGAAGCGCTACTGGGGCCTCGCCCTCCCCATCTACGAGTGCCACACCTGCGGTACCTTCGAGGTCCTCGGCAGCGAGCACGAGCTGCGCGACCGTGCCGTCGCCGGTTGGGACGAGTTCGCTGGCCACACCCCCCACCGCCCCTGGATCGACGCCGTCCAGATCGCCTGCTCAGGCTGCGGCCAGGCCGTCTCCCGCGTCCCCGACGTCGGCAACGTCTGGCTCGACGCCGGCATCGTCGCCTTCTCCACCCTCCACTACTGGCAGGATCCCGACTACTGGCGGCAGTGGTACCCCGCCGACCTAATCACCGAGAGCTTTCCAGGTCAGTTCCGCAACTGGTTCTACTCGGTCCTCGCCGAAAGCGCCGCACTCTCCGACGAGCCCCCCTACCGCAACGTCTTCTCCTACGCCCTGATGCGCGACGAAAAGGGCGACGAGATGCACAAGAGCAGGGGGAACGCGATCTGGTTCGACGATGCCGCCGAGGAGTACGGCGTCGACGCCATGCGCTGGCTCTTCTCGACCACCAATCCGGACCTCAATCTCAACTTCGGTCCAAACATCGTCGACGAGTCGCGCCGCCGCTTCATCCTCCCCCTCTGGAACTCCTACGCCTTCTTCGCCACCTACGCCAAGCTCGACGACGTCCGGCCGACCACCAGTGAGGCGGTCCCGCTCGCCGAGCGCTCGCTCCTCGATCGCTGGCTCCTCTCCCAGCTCCATCTCCTGATCGACCACGTCCGCGCCTCCCTCGACGACTTCGACCCCGACGGCGCCGCCCGCGCCATCGAGCGCTTCACCGTCGACGAGCTCTCCAACTGGGACATCCGCCGCAACCGCCGCCGCTTCTGGAAGAGCGAAGCCGACCGCGACAAAGCGGCCGCCTACCAGACCCTCCACGAAGCGCTGACCACCCTCGCCCGCCTCCTCGCCCCCT
>JBBSNJ010000700.1:0-2570 GCA_038232775.1 Thermomicrobiales bacterium | reverse complement strand
GGACCAGCACCCCCCCGTCGTTCCTCGCCGGGCTCGAAACGACGACGTTGCCCCCAGGCCCCAGTGTGCACCACCCGGCGCGGTCGCCACGGGGGGAGCGTCGCGCCGGTCGCGGCCCGCGCTACACCCTCGCCCGCCCTCGCTCCCTTCGTCTAGACCGCCGGCTCGAGACTCGCGACCTCGGCCATCGCCCGCAGCAGAGCGTCGGCCGGCTGCGCCCCGGCGACGGCGAACCGGCCGTCGAAGACGAAGCAGGGGACCCCGGAGATCCCGAGGTGGCGCGCGGCCTCGGCCTCGGCCAGCGTCTGCTCGCGGGCCGCGTCGCCGAGGAGCGCGGTCACGGTGGCGGCGCGGTCGAGGCCCTGAGCGGCCGCCAGGTCGGCCAGCGTCGCGACGTCGCCGATGTCTCGACCCTGCTCGAAGTAGGCGCGATGGACCGCGTCGAGCAGCGCCCCCCGCCGCTCCGCCGGGGCGAGCGCGAGCAGCCGGTGGGAGCGGAGGGTGTTGGTCGCGTAGCGGACGCGGTCGAAGCGGAAGGTCAACCCCAGGTCGGCGCCGACCGCCGTCACCTGGGCGAAGATGGGGTCGGGGTCGGCGACGCCCTTACGCTCGACGAAGTAGTCGCGGAACGGCACGCCCGCCTCCGGCACCGTCTCGTCGAGGAAGAAGGGGCGGTAGCGGACGGTCGGCGGCTCGCCGTCCCAGGCGGCGAGGGCGTCGTCGAGGTGCTGCTTGCCGATCCGGCACCAGGGGCAGACGGTGTCGTGGTAGAGGTCGATCCGCACGGCGACCTTCCTTTCTTCGCGGTCGGGGGACGACGTAGCCGGGCAGTTCGGCGGGGCTGATCCGGAATCCGAGTGATCGCTTCCGTCTGCCGGAGAACGGCCCTCACCTCCGTCCCCTCTCCCGTGCGCGAGAGAGGGGAGCACCTCCCACGCTCAGTAACCGAACGGTTCAACCGGAGACCGCATTACTCCGGCGCTTTCGGGAGCCGGCCATCCTCCCCGCCCGGGAGCCGGCTCGGATCGCTCCGCTCGCCGGCGCTGGCGAGCCGGACATGGCGCCGCCGCCGCCGCACGTCGCTCTCAGCGGTCGCTCCTGCCGGCGAAACCGGCGTCCTCGGTCGGTCGGAAGCCGAGGGCCTGGGTGGGGAGGAGGGTGATCGCTTCCGCGTTGCTGGGACTGACATTCACTCCCTCGCTCAGGGGGGGCTGCCGCCCCCCAAGCCGCGGTCCCCCACGCGAGAGGGGGAGAACTCCCCGCGCACCATTGCGGAACGGGACCACCCGACTCCATGGGAGGCGGTTCTAGCTGGCGAAGTCCATGTTGTTGTCGCCGCCGTTGGTGCCGCCGCCGTCGCCGGCGTTATCGCCACCGTTGGCGCCGCCCCCGTTGCGTCCGGCGTCGCCGTCGCCGGGGTCGGCGGTGAGGAAGGGACCGTCGCCTGGGTCGGGCTTCCCGCTGAAGGAGATGTTGCTGGTCGACCCGGAGAAGCTGCCGTCGGCCGCCCGGCTGAAGGTGATGTTGTCGGTGCTGACCGAGAGGGCGCCGCTCCCGGGAGCGTCGTCGACCGTCGCGGTCTCGTCGTTGTTGGAGGCGCCCGCGTCGCCGCCCGCGTCACCGCTGTTCGAGGTGTCCTGACCGGCGTCGTCCCGGCGTCGCTCGGCGGCGCGGCGCAGCCGATCAGCGAGGCTGTCACCGCCGCCTCCGCCCCCGCCACCCCCGCCGCCTGCGCCCCCGCCCCCCCCGCCCCCGCAGGAGTCGCCGGTGTCGGCCGCGTCCGGGTCGGTACCGGAAGGCGGGTTGGAGCCGGGGTCGGAGGGTGCGTTCGGGTCGGCCGTCTGACCTGATTCAATGCGCTGCTGGGCATGATGGCCGCCGCGTTCGGTGTCGTGGCGGTCGCTTTGGCCGTCGCCTCCCTGCCCGCCGGAGCCGCGTCCCCGGTGCTCGTGGCCCCCGTCGGCGGAGGCGGCGCGAACCTCGGCGCCGGAATCGCCTGTGCCCGACCGACCGCCGCCGCCCGTCCCGGCCCGCTCGTCGTCGGACCGGTCCCCGTGGCGTTCGGTCTGGTCCCGGCGGGGACGCTCCTTCTCGCCGCCGTCGCCTTTGTCCCCGCGCCCGTCGTGCTTGGCGTCGCCGCCGTCGTGCCTCGTGAACAGCCGAACCAGCCCCGCGATCGAGGCGACGCCGCCCCTGAGCGCGGTGCCGGACCACCGCAGCGCGGGGGCAACGAGCGAATCGCTCGGGGGTGTCGGGAGCGGGACTATCTGCCGCGGGTTGTGGTCGATTCCTCGCACGATCGCCTGTCCTCCCCGGTCTGGTCGACGGCCCGCGGTCCGGGCACGATGCCGACGCCGATGCTCGTCGCGGGCGTACGGACTGTACCCGCCCCGTCAAGCTCCGTCACCCCCAGAACGCGGCCGGGACCGATTTGGTGCCGGAGGGACGTCGATCGCGACGGTCGCCGCTGTGCGGCGCGGCCCCGAGCGCGGTGCCGCCGCCGGGCTTGGTCCCGGCTCCGGAGGTCGGAGCGAGAGTCTCCCTCACCGCGCGGGCAGTCGTTCGACTCG
>JBBSNJ010000699.1:0-2572 GCA_038232775.1 Thermomicrobiales bacterium | reverse complement strand
GCCGGGGAGGGGGCCGGGCCGCCCCCGACCGACGCGGTCGCCTCGGCGCCGGGGACGCTGCCGGAGGGGCTGGGGCGGGAGATCGACGTCGTCTTCCCCGTGCTGCACGGGCCGATGGGGGAGGACGGCACGATCCAGGGGCTGTTGGAGCTGGCGGGGCTCCCCTACGTCGGCTCGGGGGTGCTGGGGTCGGCGGTGGCGATGGACAAGGCGATGGCGAAGACGGTGCTGGCCCAGGCCGGGCTGCCGCAGGTGCCGTGGCGCTTGATCGAGCGCAAGGCGTGGGAGCGCGACCCGGTTCCGATGACCGAGTGGGTGGCGGAGGTCTTCGGCTTCCCCTGCTTCGTCAAGCCGGCCAACATGGGCTCGAGCGTCGGGGTGTTTAAAGCCCACGACGCCGGGGAACTGCCGGCGGCGATGGCCGGCGCCGGCCGCTTCGACCGCCGGTTGGTGATCGAGCAGGGGGTCGACGCCCGCGAGCTAGAGTGCTCCGTCCTCGGCAACGACGAGCCGATCGCCTCGGTCGTCGGCGAGATCGTGCCCGCCAATGAGTTCTACGACTACGAGGCGAAGTACGTGGACGATCGGTCGGAGCTGAAGATCCCGGCCGAGATCGAGGGGAAGGAGCTCGTCTACGTCCAGGAGCTGGCGATCGCCGCCTTCGAGGCGCTCGACCTGGCGGGGCTGGCGCGGGTCGATTTGGTCCTCGACCGGCGGACCGACCAGATCTACGTCAACGAGGTCAACACCCTCCCCGGCTTCACCGCGATCAGCATGTACCCGCGGCTCTGGGAGGCAACCGGTATCCCCCTGCCGGAGCTGGTCGACCGGCTGATCGCGCTGGCACTGGAGCGGCACGCCGAACGCCGACGGTAGCCGGGGGGCCACCCCCTCGTACGGACAGCCCGTCCGGAGAGTCGGAGGGGCCATGATATACTGCCGCAACGGCAACGGCAACGGCAACGGCAACGGCAACGGCAACGGCAACGGCACCGGTCGCGGTTGGGGCATCCGCCCCGACGGCTCGCCCATCGGTCGAGCGCCGCGGGGAACGGCCGAGCCGCTCCGGTTGGCAACACAGGATCGCAGCGTCGACCGCTCGGGCCGCGCGGCGCCGAGGGGCAGGGGTTTGTTGCCCCGCCCCGGGCGGCGGCGACGGTCGTGACGGGCCGGCACCGGCGCCGTCGAGGCCGGTCGGTTGGGGAGGAGCCATGCAGTCCCAGGGGCGAGGTCCAGGGCCAGGGCCGGCGCGGACGCCGGCCCGGCCAGCGCCGGGGCCAGCGCGGCCCCAGCCCCAGACGGCGGGCCAGCCGCGGCCCCAGCCCGCGGCCGGGCAGGCGCGGCCGCAGCCGCACCAGCCGCCGCCGCCGCCTGCCGGCGACCGGGGGGGTCAGGGGCTTGTGGTGTACGGACACGCGAGCCGGGGTCCGGCCGGGCCGGACGACGGCGGTCTGGCGCCGTGGGAGGCGGAGGCCGAGCGGCGGGACGGACCGGGCGAGTTCCCCGACACGTTCGCGACGATCAAGGTCGTCGGGGTCGGCGGCGCCGGCGGCAACGCGATCAATCGGATGGTCCAGGCCGGGGTCGAGGGGATCGAGTTCGTCGCCGTCAACACCGACGGGCAGGCGCTGCTGGCGAGCGAGGCGCCGGTCTACGTCCGGATCGGGGACAAGCTGACGAAGGGGCTCGGGGCCGGAGGCCGGCCGGAGATCGGGGAGCGCGCCGCCGAGGAGAGCGCCGAGACGCTCTCGGAGCTGGTCCGCGGCACCGACATGGTCTTCATCACCGCCGGCATGGGGGGCGGTACCGGGACAGGAGCCTCGCCGATCGTCGCCAAGCTGGCCAAGCAGGCGGGGGCGCTGACGGTCGGGGTGGTGACCAAGCCGTTCGACTTCGAGGGGACGCGGCGGCGGCGCGCCGCCGAGGAGGGGGTGGACCGGCTGCGGGAGACGGTCGACGCCCTGATCACGATCCCGAACGAGCGGCTGCTGCAGATGGTCGACCCGAAGACGCCGATCACCGAGGCGTTCCGGATCGCGGACGACGTGCTGCGGCAGGGGATCGGCGGCATCTCCGACTTGATCACCAAGCCGGGGATCATCAACCTCGACTTCGCCGACGTGAAGACGATCATGCGCGACGCCGGCAGCGCCTTGATGGCGATCGGCCACGGCCAGGGGGAGACCCGCTGCATCGACGCCGCCAAGGAGGCGATCGAGAGTCCGCTGCTGGAGATGAACATCCAGGGCGCGACGGGGGTTCTCTACAACATCACCGGCGGCACCAATCTGACCTTGATCGAGACCAGCGAGGCGGCCGAGATCATCCGGGCCGCGGTCGACGAGGACGCCGAGATCATCTACGGCACCTCGATCGATCCGGCGCTCGGCGACGCGGTGATGATCACCTTGATCGCCACCGGCTTCGACGATCGGCCCGACCTGGCCGACGCCTACATCCCCCGCCGGGCGGCGCCGCGCCAGCGCGATCGCGAGCAGGAGCCGTTCCGGGAGCGGGAGCGTGAGCGGGAGCGCGAGCGCCGCCCAGAGCGCGATCTGGGGCGGGAGGGGCG
>JBBSNJ010000698.1:0-2573 GCA_038232775.1 Thermomicrobiales bacterium | reverse complement strand
GCTTCTTCGCCGAGAACACCCGCTCCCTCTCGGTCGTCGTCGGCTCGGCCGAGGGGCTCGACCTGGGGACGGCCTTCGCCTCGACCCAGGCGGCGATCGCCGCCGCCGGCGAGAACACTTTCCCCACCGCCCGCTACGGCGACTGGTACAAGGACCTGGCCGACGAGGCGAAGGCGCAGATGGCCGAGCTGCTCCAGCAGCAGACCTCGATCGAGGAGTTCCAGGACGCCTGCCAGGAGATGGCCGACCAGGTCAAGGACGACGAGGCGATCCCGAAGTACACGCGGGAGGCGTAGGGGGACGGAAGTGGGTAGTGGGGAGTGGGTAGTGGGTGGCGACAGGCAACTGGCGTCTGGCGTCTGGCGGCGGGGAAGGCGATCGCCGCCTCCCCTGCCGCGCGGGGTTCAAAACCCCCGCTGACCCGCCTCAGCCCACTGCAGGGGCCGACGGGCATCGGAACGAAAGAGACGGCGTCCGTGCTCAGCCGGCTTGGGCCCAAGGGGCACCCCGGCTTCGTCGCGTCAGCCCGGTCCCTTTAGGGCCGGGCGACCCGGCCGACCCGCTCGCATTCCCTCCCCGTTACCTGCCGCCTAGCGCCTAACGCCCGGCCACTACCCACTACCCACTCCCGGGAGCGGCGATGCACTACCAGAAGTACCGCCTGATCGTTCCCTTCATGCTGCCGGCGGTCCTGCTCTACGGGATCTTCGTGGTCTGGCCCTATGCCCAGGCGATTCTCGTCTCGTTGACGAGCTGGCGCGGGGTCTCGCCGAACCGGCCGTTCGTCGGGCTCGACAACTACCGGCGGCTCTGGGGGGACGAGCGGTTCCTGGAGGCACTGGGGCGGAACGGGCAGCTCTTGATCGTGCTGCCGCTGGCGACGATCACGATCGCGCTGACCTTCGCCGCGCTCTTCACCCAGGGGGGGCAGGCGGTCCGGGGGGCGGGGTTCTACCGGATCGTCTTCTTCTTCCCCCAGGTGATCCCGGTCGTGATCGTCGGCATCCTCTGGAGCTACGTCTACACCCCGAACATCGGGCTGCTGAACGGGGTGCTGCGCAACGTCGGGCTCGGCGGCTTGCAGCGGTCGTGGCTGACCGACCCGGCGACGGTGCTGTGGGCGATCGTGGCGGTCGCGATCTGGTCGAGCGTCGGCTTCTACATGGTGATCTTCCTGGCGTCGATGCAGAGCATCCCGTCGTCCTTCTACGAGGCGGCGCTGCTCGACGGGGCGAACCGCTGGACGTCGTTCAAGGACATCACCTTCCCCCTGATCTGGGAGACGGTCCGGACCTCGCTGATCTACCTGGCGATCGCCGCGCTCGACTTCTTCATCCTGATCATCGTCGTCTCCGGCGGCAGCACCACTACCGGCGCCGAGCGGGCCCAGGTCGCCGCGCTCTACCTCTACAACGAGGCGTTCGGCAAGAGCCGCTGGGGCTACGCCTCGGCGATCGGGGTCGTCCTGCTGCTGCTGACGCTGGTGCTGTCGGTGGTGATCATGCGGGTGACGCGGCGCGAGACGTACGAGTTCTGAGTCGGGGAGTCGGGGAGTCGGGGAGTCGGGGAGTCGGAGGGCGGTGGACAATGGGGGCGCAGGCGGTCCGGCCGGTCGAGGAGGTGGGGGCGCCGGCGGTGCGGGAGCGGCCGGGGGTGCGGTCGGGGGTGGGCGCGGTGACGGTCGCCGGGCTGTCGCAGATTCTGCTGGCGGCCTGGGCGGTGGCGGTGATCTTTCCGTTCGTCTGGATGGTTCTCTCGGCGCTGAAGACGGACCCGGAGATCCTGTCGAGCCCGTGGCGGTTGCCGGCCGACCTGCAGTGGGGGAACTTCTGGCGGGCGTGGCAGGAGGCCCAGATCGGGCGGTTCTTCCTGAACACGCTGGTGGTGCTGACCGGCTCCCTCTCGGGGACGCTGCTGGTCTCGGCGATGGCGGCCTACGTGCTGGCGCGCTTCCCCTTCCCCGGCCGTAACTTCCTCTTCTACGGCTTCGTCGCCGGGTTGATGTTCCCGGTCTTCCTGGCCCTGGTGCCGCTCTACTTCTTGGTCAACGACCTGGGGCTGCTGGGGACCTACCAGGGGTTGATCCTGGTCTATATCGCCTACTCGCTGCCGTTCACGATCTTCTTCCTGACGGCGTTCTTCAAGACGCTGCCGAACGAGGTGGCGGAGGCGGCGATCCTGGACGGGGCCAGCCAGTTTCAGGTCTTCTTCCAGATCATGCTCCCCCTGGCCGCGCCGGGGCTGATCGCGATGGGGATCTTCAACTTCCTCGGCCAGTGGAACCAGTTCCTGCTGCCGCTGGTGCTGATGCCGGACCCTGACAAGTACCTCCTATCGCAGGGGCTCTACTTTCTGGCGGTTCAGCAGGGGTATCAGAATGATTACGGGGCGCTGTTCGCGGCGATGACGATCACGATGGTACCGACGCTGATCGTCTACGTCCTCTTCCAGCGCCGCCTCGAAGCGGGGCTGACGGCGGGGGCGCTGAAGGGGTAGGACGGCGGACGGCAGACGGCAGACGGCAGACGCCAGACGCCAGACGCCAGACGCCAGACGATAGCGGTTCGGCAACT
>JBBSNJ010000697.1:0-2580 GCA_038232775.1 Thermomicrobiales bacterium | reverse complement strand
CGACCGCGCCGAGAAGAACGCGGCCAGCATCGACGGCCTGCCGGGGCTCGCCGCCCCGCCGCCGGACACCGCGAACGAAGTCACGGTCCCCGTCGGCGGCGGCGAGTCCCGTCGGGCGGGCCGGTGATCATCCCGTCGGCGCGCTTCTCCGCTCGGTCGGCTCCTCGGAGGTGCTGGGAAGCGCGACCGGTCTCCCCACGACCAGCGCGACGCTGGCGAGGATGATCGCCAGCCCGGCCAGCATCCCGGCGGTGATCGGTTCCCCGAGCAGCAGCGCTCCCCACAGGAGCCCGAAGCCCGGGATCAGGAACGTGACGGTCATCGTCCTCGTCGGGCCGACCCGTCCGATCAGGCGGAAGTAGAGGACGTAGGCGAAGGCGGTGGAGGGAACCGCGAGACCCAGGGTCGCCACGATCGCGGCGCCGGTGGGAGCCGACGGCGGTACCGTCAGCAGCGCGAGCGGCGCCAGCAGCGCCGCCGCGGCGAGTTGCTGCCCGGTTGCCAGCTCCAGGGCCGGGACGCCGCCGAAGCGACGCTTCGTGTAGACCCCACCGATACCGTACATGAGGGACGCGAGCAGCGAGCATCCAACCGCGGCGGCGGACTCGAGATCGAGCGGGATGGGGCTCCAGCCAACCAGCAGACCGACCCCGACGATGCCGAGCAGGAGTCCGCCGACCTTGCGCCCGGTCAGCCGTTCACCGAGCCAGACCGCGGCCACCAACGCCGTGAAGAGCGGGATCGCCGCGTTCAAGGTCGCCAGCATCGACGCGGGGAGCCGCAGCGCGGCGACCGCGACCAACGCGAACGGGATCGCCGCGTTGATCGCCCCGAGCCGCAGGTAGGCGCGCCATCGAGCCCCAAGGTCGAGCCGCCGGCGGCGGACCGCGGCGACACCGACCAGCACCAAGCCGGCCGTCAGGACCCGGAGGTCAACCAGCACCAGCGGGCCGAGCACCGGCGACGCGATCCGGATGAAGAGGAACGACGCCCCCCAGAGTGCCGCCAGCAGGACCAACGTCCCGCTCTCTCGCATCCCCACTTCCGCCCTCCGATCCCTCGGTCGCGTGGCTTGCGCCGACCCTTGGGCTACGGTAGGGTGGGTACAATCATGAGTCAAACAACTTCAAGTCATAGGAATGCTGAGTGCCGCTCATGAACCTTGCCCAACTGCGGGCGCTGGTCGCGGTCGTCGACCGAGGAAGCTTCACCATCGCCGGCGACGCGCTCGGGATCACCCAATCGGGTGTCAGCCACGCGGTCGCCGCGCTCGAAGCGGAGCTCGGCGTGCTCCTCCTGCACCGCGAGCGTGGCCGGGCGCTGCCGACCGACGTCGGCGCCCGCGTCGTCGTCCACGCCCGCGAGATCGTGTTCCGCGAAGAGCGGATCCGGTGCGAGGGGACGGCGGCGGCCGATTTGGCCAGTGGGCGAGTCAAGGTGGGAACCTTTCCCAGCGTCACCGCCCGCTTCTTCTCCGGTTTCCTGGCCGATTTCGGCCGGCGCTTCCCCGGAATCGACGTCGCCCTGTTCGAGGGCACCGATCCCGAGGTCTTGCAGTGGATCGACAGCCGCACGGTGGACGTCGGCTTGGTCACCCTGCCCTCGAGCCGGATCGAGGCGGTGCCGATCGCCCGCGACCCCTTCCTCGTCGCGTTGCCTTCGGGACATCCTCTCGCTGGCGAGGAGGTCCTCCCCATCGAGCGATTGGCGGCCGAACCGTTCATCCTTTCGAAGGCCGGCTGCGAGCCGCTGATCCGAGGCTTGTTCGAGTCCGCGCGGCTCCCCCTCCATCCCCGGGCCGAAGCGCTCGACATGGGAACGATCCTCGCTATGGTGCGGGAAGGTCTCGGTGTGACGATCCTGCCGGCGCTCTCGCTCCCACCCGCCTACCCCGGCGTCCAAGCGGTCCTCCTGTCTCCCCCCACCGAGCGCCGTCTCGCCCTCGGCACCCGTTCCCTAGGGAGCCTCCCCCCGGCCGCCGCCGCCTTCGTCCACGAGGCTCGCCAGTGGGGCGAGCGCTCGGGCGACACCACCGCGGCCATTCCCGACGGCTCGGCCCCCCTCGTTCCTGGCGAGCGGCCCCCGCCCGTCGAGTCGACGCCGGAAGCAACCGAAGCGATAGGGTACCGTCGCTCGCCCTGATCCTGAGTCACTCGAGATCGACCGACGGACGGTAGAATGCTCGGCGGTTTCGCGAGCGGGAACGCTCGTCGTCTCGCAACCGATGCTCGGCAAGGAGGACGCTATGTCCGTCGAGGAGAACAAGGCCGTCGCGCGGCGGTTCAACGCAGAGGCCTGGAACAACGGCGATCTCGCCCTGGTGGACGAGCTACTGGCCCCAGGATTCGTAAACCACGAGGCGACATCGGCGCGGTCCAATGATCGGGAGGGGTTCAAGCGCGTTATCGCCCGCGTCCGCGCCGCGGTACCGGACGTCCAGTTCGCGATCGCCGACATGGTCGGCCAGGGGGAGAAGGTGGCGACGCGGGTCACCGTCTCCGGGACGCGGGACGGGCAACCGATCGGCTGCACGGGGATCGGGGTCGTCCGCGTCGTCGACGCTCGGATCGTCGAGCAGTG
>JBBSNJ010000696.1:0-2584 GCA_038232775.1 Thermomicrobiales bacterium | reverse complement strand
CGGTGTCTCGGCCGGCGCCGGGGCCGGGGCCGGCGCCGCGGCCGGCTCGGTCGCCACCGCCGCGGCGGGGGTGGCTTGCCGCCAGGCGGACCTTGCCCCCCCAGCGCTCCCCACCAGAACCGGACCGACCAAGGCGCAAACGGCGAGCCAGAACACCGCGAGGCCGAGTCGACGCATAGGGTGCATCCTTCCTGCTCCTTCCGCGAGCCGGTACTAACGTTGCACCACGCCGCGGGCCCGGTCAAGCCTAGTCCGTCCGCCGCCGGGCTGCTCCGCCCTCGGCAGCCGCCCGCGATCGAGCCGGTTGCGATGCCTGCTCCAGGTTCGATACCGCGGTTCCGGCGATGAACCCGACCGTAGCCGGATGCCTCAAGGGCGGATGTCGGTAAGTGAGCGCGAGTGCGACACGTCCCGCTCGTCCGTTCGTGCTGCCTCGTGTTCAATTGGCCGGCGCGGGGCCGGCGGTCGTCCGGACCGCTCGGGGCTGTAGATTTCAGGCTGCGGCGACGACCCCGACTGAAGCCGGCTGATCTGCGGCGCTCGCCGACGGCACAGGAGAACGAATGGCCGGCGTCTCCGCTCGGCCGCGTTGTGCCGTCCCAGCCCGGATGCTAGCCTGGGGACGCCTCGCTCGCGCCGGGGGTGGGGTTCGCGGAGGGTGTGGGATTGATGCCGGGCGCCGTCACGTTCGACTTTCACGACACGCTGGTGCGCTGCGATAGCTGGTTCGCGCTCGAGGTCCGCGGTCTCGCCGGCGCCTACCTCCGCTGGCGGGCCGACGAGCGGGGCGAGGTGGTCGACCCCGACCGCCTCGGCGCCGCCGATGCCGCCTACCGGCGCCTCCGCCAGGAGATCGCCGATCACGGCCGCGAGCTGCCGGCCGACGCCTGCGTTGCCCGGGTGCTGGAAGTGCTCGGCCTCCCGGTCGAGTCCGAGGCCGTCGAGCGCGGCGTGGAACACCTGATGCGGGCCACCCTCGACGAGGCATCGCCGATGCCGGGCGCCGTTGCCACGGTGCGGGCAGTGGCTGCCGCCGACGTCCCGGTCGGGATCGTCTCCAGCGCCGTCTATCACCCCTTCCTCGAGTGGTCG
This sequence comes from Thermomicrobiales bacterium, assembly GCA_038232775.1. Taxonomy (GTDB): domain Bacteria; phylum Chloroflexota; class Chloroflexia; order Thermomicrobiales; family UBA6265; genus JBBSNJ01. Next base: position 1,492 of record JBBSNJ010000696.1, on the reverse strand, counting down.
CTCGCCAAGTTCGGTCTCCGCCGCTGCTTCACGGCCGTCGTCACCTCGGCCAGCGCGGGCTTCTACAAATCTCGTCCCGAAATCTTCTGGATCGCCGCCGAGCGCCTGGACTCGCCCCCCGAGCGGATCGTCCACGTCGGCGACTCCTACCGCTACGACGTCGCTGGCGCCCGCCGAGCGGGGATGCGGACCGTCTGGCTTCGGCCCAACCCAGCGACGGCCGCCGGCGAGGGCGGACCGCCCGATGCCGTGCTTCCCGGTCTCGAAGGGGCGGCGCCCCACATCCTCTCGCTGCTCCCCCGCGCGTGAGGTCGCTCCGGCGTCGCGGCGGGGGGGAGCGACCGGAACGTCAACCCCGCGGGGGAGCGCGACGGGCCGGGGAGGCGAGGCCGGGGACGGAGGGCGTCGAGAAACGCGCTGTCCGTCTAAGAGAGGTCGCCGGCGCTCGCCGCCGAACCTCCCCCGCCCCCGGCCCCGTCGCCGGTCCCCGAGCTTGGGAGCGGAGCGCCTGGTCGCGGCCCAGAGCGAGGACCGGCGAGCCGCCGGGCGCGGTGGAGATCGGGGATCAGGGAAGAAACGATGATCGATCTCGGATTGGAGCGGGACCCATGACCGAGCCGGAGCCGCCGTCACCGGCCCCGATCGCGACCGCCGAGGGGGCGGCCGCCCGGCTCCGGGTCGACGTCTTGACCCTCTTCCCGGGGATGTTCGCCGGCCCCTTCGGGGAAAGCATTCTGAAGCGTGGCCAGGCCGCCGGTCTGCTCGATCTCCGCGTCCACGACCTGCGGGTCTGGACCACCGATAAGCACCGGACCGCCGACGACACCCCCTACGGCGGCGGCGCCGGGATGGTGATGACCGCCCCCCCGATCGTCGCCGCGGTCGAGGCTACACTGGGTGACGAGCTCGGCCGCGCGCCCGTGATCCTCCTCTCCGCCGCAGGCCGCCGCTTCGACCAGGGCCTCGCCCAGGAGCTGGCGGCGCTGCCCCGCTTCGTCCTCGTCTGCGGCCACTACGAGGGGATCGACCACCGGGTGGTCGAACTCCTCGACGCCGACGAGCTCTCGATCGGCGACTACGTCCTGACCGGCGGCGAGCTGCCGGCGATGGTTGTCGTCGACGCCGTCGCCCGCCTCGTCCCCGGTGTGATCGACCCCGCCTCGCTCGGCGACGAGTCGCACGCGTCCGGGCTGGTCGAGTACCCCCACTACACCCGCCCCGCCAGCTTCCGCGGTCTCACTGTGCCGCCCGTCCTCCTCAGCGGCCACCATGCCGCGATCGCCCGCTGGCGCCGCGACGAAGCGATCCGCCGCACCGCCCGCCGCCGCCCCGATCTCCTCCTTGCGGCCGACCTCAGCCCGCGGGAGCGCTCACTGGCCCAGTCGGCGGGGGACGAGCGCGACCCGGACCGACAGGACGACACGGGTCCGACCCAGCCCGAGGGCGCCTGACCAGCGGGGCTCGAATCTTTCGGAGCATGGGCGAGGGTCGG
>JBBSNJ010000695.1:0-2589 GCA_038232775.1 Thermomicrobiales bacterium | reverse complement strand
GGCGATTCAGCCGTGACGCACCACTAGTGCGGAGGCTGATCCACCATCGACCCCGGCGGCCGGCACCGCCGGCCCCGCCCCCCATTGTGGCTGATTGGAGCGTCGACCGAGGGGCGGCGCTGGCAGGCGGCTTGCGCCCGGAGCGGGAAAGGAGATGCGCCATGACCGCGAAGAAGATCGACCGCCGCGACGACGCCAGCCCGAAGGAAGGCGAGCACAAGTACGGCGACGTCGAGTTCGCCGACCCGACCAACAACAAGTACCCGATCGACACGCCGGGGCACGTCCGCGCCGCCTGGAGCTACATCAACCAGGAGCGCAACGCTGAGAAGTACGGGGCCGACGAGGTGGCGCTGATCAAGCGGCGGATCGAGCGGGCGGCGGAGCAGCACGGGGTCACGATCGAGCGCGATTGATCGCTGCTCGAGCGCGCCACCGGAGATCGTCGATGCCATACCCCACCGACCGCGCTGCGGCTGAGCCGGGCGACCAGCGGCAGCGGCGTCAATCGGCGAAGACGTCGTCCAGCGCGATCGCGACGCCGGGCAGCGAGACCGGATGGACCACCCCCTCGCGGTGGACCGTCACCTGGCAGCTCCCGTCCGGCTGGCGGACCCAGGCGGTCAGCGTCCGCTCGTAGGGGTGGAGATACCAGATCTCCTCGTCGCCCCGCTCCTGGTAGCGGACGAGCTTCTCGCGCAGGTCGTAGGCGCCGGTCGAGGGGGACCAGACCTCGACCACGAGCGGCAGCGGCGCGTCGTAGAACTCCAGGCGGTCCGGGCGACCGCGCAGGTCGCGGCCATAGTCGGTCGGGATCACCGCCACGTCCGGGATGTAGTAGGAGCCGCCCGCGTGGCGGACCCGGCCGTGGTTCGAGCGCAGGCGAAACCGCCGCCGGTCGAGTTGACCGCCGAGCAGAAGGATCAACGTCGTCGCCACGTCGCCGTGTTCCCCACTCATCGCCGGTTTCTCCCGCGGCTCCCCGTCCCACAGCTCCACGAGCTTGCCGGCGTCGGTCAGGGCGAATGCCTGGTAGGCCTCCTCCGTCATCCGCGCGGCGACCGTGACCGCCATCGTCCGCTCCTCTGCGCTCGGGCCGGCGCCCACTCCCCTACCGGCCCCTGGTCGCGATCCCCGCCGCCGCGATTGTAGCGTCCCGCGAGCGGCCTTCGCGACCGGCCCGAGCGACCGACGGCGGACGTGGCGGCGGGCGCGGCTGGGTCGCGGTGGCCGAGCCTGGTCCCGAACCCCGATAATCGGGGGACGAGCGAATGACGACGCGGCCGCGCGAGCGGCCGGGCCGCGCCGGGCAGGGCGGGGTCGCAGGCGGACGGAAACGGAAAGGGACGGATCGGTGCTGGTGGTGATGCGGGCCGGCAGTTCGCCGGCGGAGCTGGAGGCGGTCCGGGCGCGGGTCAGCGAGGCAGGGCTGGTCGCGACCGCCGCCGTCGCCGGCGATGGCCACGACAACGGCGGCGGCGGGCGGGCCGTCGTCGGCGTCGGCGGCGGCTTCGTCGGCGGCCTGCGGGGTCGGCTGGAAGCGATGCCGGGGGTCGAGACCGTGGTCGAGGGCGCCGCGCCGGAGGCGCCGCGCACGCGCGACCTGCGGATCGCCGGCATCCGGCCGCTGGTGCCGCCGGCGATCCTGCTCGAGGAGCTGCCGCTGCCGGCGGCCGGGGCGGCGGCGGTGCTGGCCGCGCGGGCGGCGATCACCCGCATCCTGGACGGGGAGGACGACCGGCTCGTCGTCGTCGTCGGCCCCTGCTCGGTCCACGACCCCGAGGCCGCGCTCGACTACGGCCGCCGGCTGGCGGCGCTGGCGACGGAGCTGGCGCCGGAGCTGCTGCTGGTGATGCGGGTCTATTTCGAGAAGCCGCGGACCACCGTCGGCTGGAAGGGGCTGATCAACGACCCCCGGCTCGACGGCAGCTTCGCGATCAACGACGGGCTGCGGCTCGCCCGCCGGCTGCTGCTCGACCTGACCGCCCTCGGCCTCCCGGTCGGCTGCGAGTTCCTCGACCCGATCCTGCCCCAGTTCATCGCCGACACGGTCAGCTGGGGCGCAATCGGGGCCCGCACGACCGAGAGCCAGATCCACCGCGAACTCGCCTCTGGTCTCTCGATGCCGGTCGGCTTCAAGAACGGGACCGGCGGCGGCGTCCAGATGGCGGTCGACGCCCTGCGCGCCGCCGCCTACCCCCACCGCTTCCTGAGCGTCACCGAGCAGGGGCTGGCCGGCATCGTCGCCACTCGCGGCAACCCCGACTGCCACGTCATCCTCCGCGGCGGCAGCCGGGGGCCGAACTACGACGCCGAGAGCGTCGCCGCCGTCCTCGCCTCCCTGCGCGCCGCCGACCTGCCGCCGCGGGTGGTGATCGACACCAGCCACGCCAACAGCGGCAAGGACGAGCGCCGGCAGCCGGTCGTCGCCCGCGCCATCGCCGAGCAGGTCGCCGCCGGCGAGGCGGGGATCGTCGGCGTGATGATGGAGAGCTTCCTGGTCGAGGGCCGCCAGGACCTGCTCCCCGGCACGCCCCCCACCTACGGCCAGAGCGTCACCGACGGCTGCCTCGGCTGGGACGGGACGGT
>JBBSNJ010000694.1:0-2590 GCA_038232775.1 Thermomicrobiales bacterium | reverse complement strand
TGCCCGGTCGCGGCGGACGGGTCGCTCGGCGAGGGGCCGCTGTTCCACGACGCGACGGCGGCCGTCGGCACGCTGGCGAAGCCGGCGGCCAGGCTGTAGGCGACATAACAGATGAAGAACGAGCGGAGGAGGGGTTCCCCCGCTCCCGCGCCGGCGCGGAAGCTGACCACGGCCAGCAGTCCGACCGCGGCCGCCCGGATGAGCGTCGCCCCGATCGCCCAGGGGAGCTTCCGCCGCCGGGGCGCCGTGAGCAGCATCGCCGGCAGTCGGGCGAGCGACCAGAGCCCGACCCCGACCGCCGGTACCAACCCGACCGGCACCAGCGAGTCCGCCGAGACGCCGACGAAGTAGGCGAGGACGATGCTCGGCAGGATCAGGGTTTCCGCCAGCGAACCGAGACCGCCTCCGGCGATCCCGAGAAAGATGTTGAGCGCCAACCCGCGGCGATCGCTGGCATAGCGGCGTACTTCGGCCCCGACCACCCGCTCCCTCTCCCGCCCCGGCTTTCCGGAGCGCGGCGCGCCCGGCCGGCTCGCCGTGAGCCCCGCCTTGGGCGCCGGCCAGCTTGGACACGCGGCGGCGATTATAGGGTGGCCACCGCGTTCGGCACCACGCCGCTCCGCTCAGCCCGGCAGCGGCCCGCCGGAGGCGGTGTCCCGGCTTTCGACCTTAGCCGTGCTGGGGACGCCGCATCGCGGTCAGCCGCGGCCCTTCGAGATGAACCGATCCGGAGTCGACCCAGATTCCGAGCGGGCCGGTCGTCCGCTCGGCGCTCAGCTCGGCCAGGACGACGTCCCCGTCGATCGCGACTTCCAGGTACTGTCCGACCACGAGCAGTTGGAACGCCAAGCGCGCTCCCCTGGTCGCCGGCTGGGCCAGCCGACCCCGTTGCAGCTCGACGTACCGCTCCCGCAGGTGCCCGTCGCGGGGATCGCGATCGATCAGCCATTTTTCCAGGCCGATCTCGTCCGAACCGGCGCGGAGCGCGACGAAGTAGCCGCCTCCCTCGTCGTCGAGCCGGAAGGCGAGGCCGCCAGCGGCGGCCTCGACCACGAGCGTCCCCTCCAGCAGCACGTCCTCGAACGGCGCCGCCGTCGCCAGGACGTCGACGCCGCTCTCGGTGGCAGCGCGCCAGCCCTGCTCCGCCGTCGGACGGGCGCGGAAGAGGGAGCGAGGAGCCGGATCGATCGGGCTCGGTTCTCCCTCGCGGTAGCGATCCCAGCCGGGAAACGACCGTCGCGTCAGGGTGCCGTCCGGACGAGCCGACAGGGCCAGCGGCGGCACCACGAACTTGCCGAACGGGTTGCGGAGTTTGACCCAATCGACCGTCGCCGATGTCGCCATCCAGCCGGCGGCGAGGTTGGTGCGGTGCCAACAGAAGAAGAGGTCGTCCCCGTGCCAGCGGCAGACCCGTCCGGCGTAGTGACCGGCGGGCGCCAGGATGCCGCCGTCCGCCGGCGTCTGGTACGGTCCCTCGAAGCGCTCGGCCATCCAATAGCGCTGGCTGCGATCCTCCATGATCGCGGCCGTCAGGTAGAACGGGCCACCTTCGCCGAGGCGGAAGACCTGGGGGCACTCGAGGTCCCAGTAGTGCCTCGGGGCGAAGAGGGGCGGCTGGACCTCCCAAGACGCGAGATCGGGCGAGGCCATCAGCCCGACGCAGCCGCGCCGCGCCAGCGGTCCCTCCCGCTCGCGGGCGCAGACGGCGGCGTACCAGACGTCGCCGACCGGGATCGGCTTCGGGTCGCGCCAGGAGACGCGGCCGGTCACCGCCGGGTCCGCCTCGTACCAGCGCGGGTCGGCCGCCGCGATCGGCTCCGGTCCCGCCTTCCGCCAGTGGACGAGGTCGCTCGAGTGGGCCAGACCGGTCCGCTGGACCATGCCGTCGTCGCGGGTCGCGAGCGCGGTGTAGAGCATCGCCCAGCCGCCGCCGGGGTCGGGGGTGACGCTCGCGGTCCAGATTTGATCGTCGTCGCCGTCGCCCGGATCGCCGGTCCGCAGCGCCGCCGGCACCGGTCGCCAGGCGAGCCCGTCGTCGGAGACCGCGTGCTGGACCAGATCGTGGTTCGGCAAGGTGAGGTGGAAGAGGTGAATCTGGTCGCCGTCCGCGACGACCTCGACGTCCCCGACCTCTGAAAGTCCTTGCCCTCGCGGCGCGTACATCGCGTGCTCCTCTGCGCGAAGGCGCAACCTCATCCGGAATCCGGGTGACCAATGCGGTTTCGGCGTTGGCCGTCACCCCCCAACCCCTCTCCCGGTGCGTGGGACAGGGGCAAGGGGGGAGCCGGGACCAAACTGTTTACCCAGGCTCGGATAGGCAATCCGGGTGATCGCTGCCGCTTCCCGGGATGAGGCCCTCACCCCCGACCCCCTTCCCCCGGTCCCGTGCGCGGGAGAGGGGAGCGGTCACCACTTCCGATTGCGGTACGAACTAACCGGACTCCGGATGAATCATTCGGCCATGCGATGGCCTACGGTGGGACGATGGTACCTCCTGGCCGGTCCATTCCCGGAAGCATCTGGAGGGATTGCCGCGGCGGGGACGTCATGGCCGGCTTTCGGCTGCCGCGGCCGATCTCCGATCTGGCCG
>JBBSNJ010000693.1:0-2594 GCA_038232775.1 Thermomicrobiales bacterium | reverse complement strand
AGGCGACCGGCAGGTTCCAGAGGGCGGGGCGGACCCCGACCTGGGCGAACCGCTCGCGCAGCTCCGCCGCCTCGCCCGCCGCCGCGGCGGCCCGGACGTCGAAGGCGAGCCCGGCGAAGCCGGTCTGCCGCGCGAGGTCGATGGCCTCGGGCAGCGACAGCCCGCGGATGCCGAGCGCCTCCGGGCCGATCGTCTGGTACATGGTCTCCATCGTCCTCCCCTTGTCTCTCGCGCCGGCGCCGCCCGTCTCTGGGACGCTGCCGCTCGGGGGCGTCCCCGCCCGCGTTCCGCGCCGCGGTGACCACCCCCTTGCCGAGCGAGCCTACGCGATCGGGCGGCCGGGCTCGGTCGGATCTTCCGGCAGGGCGACGACGCACCGCTCGGCGGCCGCGGCGTAGGCGGCCAGGGTGAGCTGGAGGACGCGGGCGGCGTGGTCGAACGAGGCCTGGGAGGGGGCGCCCTCCTGGACGACGTCGAGGAAGTGGGCCACCTCGGCGGTGAAGGTGTGGACCGGCTCGTTGGCGAACTCGACCGGCTCCGGCCAGCCGTGGAGCTGGTGGACGAGCCGGGTGCGGCCGCCGGCCAGGGTGCCGTGCTCGGCGGCGACTTCGAAGTGCCAGGCCCCGATCGGGCTGAACGCCCAACTGGTCAGGATCTCGCCGATCGTGCCGGAGGCGAAGCGGACCATCAGCACCCCGGTGTCCTCGGCCGCCAACTGCTTGACGGCGAAGCGGTCCATCATCGCCGCGACCTCGACCGGCCGGTCGTCGGCGAGCGCGAGCAGGCGGTAGGTGGCGTGCCAGCCGGTGTCGAGCACCTCGCCGCCCCCCATCCGCTCGGGGTCGGCCCGCCAGGCCCAGGGGCTCTCGCCGCCGCCGAGGTCGATCGGGACGCGGCCGGTGCCGAAGCCGCGGTTCTGGACCGCCTCGATCGAGCGGACGACGAACGGGCGGCCGAGCGCCCCGGCCGCGAGGAGGCGGCGGGCCTCGATCAGGCTCGGCTGGAAGAGCTGGTTGTGGGCGGCCATGAAGACCGCCCCGCCGTCCCGGAGGGCGCCTCGGATGTTGGCGGCGTCCTCCAGGGTGGTGCAGAGCGGCTTCTCGCAGAGGATCGCCTTGCCGGCGACGGCCGCGGCCAGGACCGCGTCGGCGTGGAGGTGGTGGGGGAGACAGATGTCGACCGCGTCGAGCTCGGCCCCGGCCAGCATCGCCCCGAGGTCGGGAAAGATCGGCACCTCGCCGGCGCCGAGCTGGGCGACCAGGTGCCGGGCGCGGTCCGGCGAGACGTCGGCGACGGCGGCGACTTGGCCGCGCGGCGCGTTGTCGCGCCAGGCGCGGGCGTGCTCGTGGCCCATCCAGCCCGCGCCGACGATGCCGACCCTCAGCGTCTCCAACGGTTCCCTCCATCCCGCGGCCGCCGGCGCCGAACGTCCCGCCCGGTCGGTTGCCGCCGTGGTCGCTCTTCCCCGGCGCGGCCCGGCACCGGGGCCGGCGGGCGCGAGGCACTGCTCGGCCCCGGGGGGCGATTGACAGCGCCCTCGTCGGCGGGATACTAATACGCAACACTAATACGTAGCAACCGGGTGGTCGGCGGACGTGCGGTTGCCTGGAGGCGGCGGGCTTGGACGATCGGGTGGGGCGATGACCGAGACGCGCGGCGGGAAGCGGCCGACCCAGACCGACGTCGCCCGCCTGGCGGGGGTCTCGCAGACGGTCGTCTCCCTGGTGCTCAACGAGCGCGGCCAGGTCACGCTCTCGGCCGGGACGCGGGAGCGGGTGCGGGCGGCGATCGACGAGCTGGGCTACGTCCCGGACGGCGCCGCCCGCAGCCTGCGGACCCGCCGGACGCTGACCGTCGCCAGCCTGATCCCCGACATCACCAACCCCTTCTACCCCGCCTTCGAGCGCGGCATCCAGGACGTCGCCGACGGGCGCGGCTACGACCTGATCGCCTACAACACCGACGGGCTGCGGGCGAAGGAGCTGCGCCGCCTCCGCTCGGCGCAGCGAGCGCGAGTCGACGGGATCATCGCCACCCCGTTCCAACTGACGGCCGACGACTTCTCGCCGTTCCTCGACAGCGGGGTGCCGGTGGTCGTCTTCGGCGAGCTGACGACCCTGCCGCCGAGCCCCCGCTTCGACTACCTCTCATTGGACGACCACGCCGCCGCCGGCGAGCTGGTCGACTACCTGGTCGACCGCGGCTACCTGCCGCTCGCCATGATCGGCGGCGCCGGCGACGTGCTGCGGCGGGAGGGGCGGGTCCGCGCCTACCGGCGGGTGCTGGCCGCGCGGGCGCTGCCGCAGGGGGAGCTGCTGGCCCGCGGCGCCGACCCGACCGAGGCCGGCGGCTGGGCCGCGATGCGGGAGCTGCTCGCCGGCTCGCCCCGGCCGCGGGCGGTCTTCGCCGCCAACGACATGATGGCGATGGGGGCGATGGTCGCGATCCGGGAGGCGGGGCTGCGCCGCGGGCCAGCCGCTCCCCCGGCGGCAGCGCCCGCCCGGCCAGCACCCGCCGGTAGGCGCGGACCCGCCACTCCCGCCGCAGCACGTCGCCGGCGCCGCCGATCATGGCGAGCGGCAGGTAGCCGCGGT
>JBBSNJ010000692.1:0-2596 GCA_038232775.1 Thermomicrobiales bacterium | reverse complement strand
GAGGATCCCCATGTTCTCGTCGAGGGGGTGTCCGTAGTAGGCCAGCACCCGGTAGGTCGGGAAGAGCGAGAGATCGGGCTGGCGGCTCGAATAGGCGGCGATCGGGGAGCCGACTAGTGGGGCGGGGACGTAGGTGGGGACCGGGGTCGGCGGCCGGGTCGGAGCGGCGATCGCGGTCGCCGTCGCGGTCGCGTCGGGGACGTAGCCGAGGGGAGCGGTGGCAACGGCGGCGAGCGCGACCTCGGCGCCGTCCTGACCCGATGGGGAGCCGCCGCCGGGGGGCCGCGTCGCCCCGGCGACCAGGGCGACGCCCAGCACCAGCCCCAGGACCAAAGCGCTGCCGAGGACGCGCTCGCTCGGGAACCAGGACGGCAGGGCGAAGAGCGGACGACCGCGGCGCTCGGCGCTGTCGGCGACGCTCCAATCGGTCGAGAAGGGGGTCGGCCCATCGCCCCGGACCGGGCGGGAGGCTAGGCGGGTGGGCACAGTTCCTCCGCGGGGGTCCACGAGCGCGGGGTGGACCGAAGGCCGACTCCCAATCCGCAGATCCACCGATAGATCCACCGATCGGAGCATTAGGAGAGAATGCCAGATTGCGGGGATTCAGGCAACCAGGTCGCCAGCCGGCGCCCGCGGTTCGGCTCCCGCAACGGCAAGCGGCAAGGCGGACGACGACCGCCCGACCCACGCTCGTTCGAAGGCCAAAGCGGCATGGCCGAGCATTGGTCCCGCCGCGCCGGCCCGATTGCTGCCGATCCACGACGCCGACCGGGAGCGCCGCGTCGGCCCTCCGCCATGAGTTCGCGGTCGGACCGCACAAGGCGGAGGCGGCGCCGGAGGTCAGCCGGCTAGCGGGACGCCGGGTCCGGCGAGACCCCACGGCTCTGCTTTCGGGGCCATAATGCGGCGGAGCGGAAGAACGAGGGGAGGGCGGCGATGCGGCTGTGTAGCTATGTCCAGGGAAACTCGCGGGGGGTCGGGGTAGAAGTCGAGGGCCGCGTGTTTCCGACCGGCTACGATGACATGCTCGACCTGATTCGGGACGGCGAGGCGGGGCTGCGGACGGCGGCGGCGGCGGTCTCGGGCGAGCCAGTCTTGCCCGACCGCCGCCTGGCGCCGATCCCGCGACCGGGGACGATCTTCGGGTCCGGGGTCAACTACCGCAGTCACGGTGACGAGGAACCGGGGTACGTCTTTCCGGACGAACCGCAGATCGACTTCATCAAGACTCCGAACGCCGTGATCGGGCCGGGGGCGGCGATCGTGATCCCGGCGGAGGACGGGGTGATCGCGCGGCCCGGCGGCTACAAGGTCGATTACGAGGTCGAGCTGGGGGTCGTGATCGGGAAGCGGGCCCGCAACGTCGGGCGGGAGGAGGCAGGAGCCTACGTCTTCGGCTATACGCTCTTCAACGACGTCGGCTCGCGGGCGGTCCAGTTCCCGAAACGGGAGGGGCTGGGGCGGCAGGCGGACCTCGGGAAGAACTTCGACACCTTCATGCCGATGGGGCCGGTGATCGTGACCCCGGACGAGTTGCCCGATCTGGCGCAAGCCAGGATTACGGCGCGGGTGAACGGGGAGCTACGGCAGGACGCGCTGCTGAGCGAGCAGCTCTTCTCGGTCCCGGTGCTGATCGAGTGGATCAGCTCGATCATCACGCTCGAGCCGGGAGACTGCCTCTCGACCGGGACACCGGCGGGTTGCGGCACGTTCCGGCAGCCGCCGGTCTTCCTCCAGCCGGGGGACGTGGTGACGGTGGCCGAGGCGACGATCGGGGAGCTGACCAATCCGGTGGTGGCCGGGTAAGCGAGCGACCAATCGCCGATTCTACCGGCGGTCGATCAGGCGGAGCGCGAGGAGGCAGCGGGGTGAAGATCGTGGTGGTCGGGGGCGCGGGGGCGATGGGCGGTGTCTGGGCGAGCCGGCTGGCGGCCGCCGGCGAAGAGGTCGCGATCCTCGATGTCTCGCCGGCCGCACTGGTGGCGATCAACGACGAGGGACTGCGCGTCGAGGGAAAGGACGGCGGCGTCACGACGACCCGGCTGCTGGCGACCGACGACGCCACGGCGATCGGGCCGGCGGACGCGGTCATCTTCTTCACCAAGGCTCACCACACGCGGGCCGCGGCCGAGGGCGCGAAGCCCCTGGTCGGGCCCGAGACGACGGTGGTTAGCCTCCAGAACGGGTGGGGGAACTCGGACCTGTTAGCCGAGTTCTATCCGCCGGAGCGGCTGATGATGGGCGTGACCTACCATAGTGCCCTGGTGCGGGGACCGGGGCGGATCGCCCACACGGCAGACGGCGGGCCGACCTTTCTCGGCCCCTACGACGAAGGCGCGGGGCTGGCGCGGGCGTCGGCGGTGGCGACGGCGATGACCGGCGCGGGGATCGCGACGACGGTGACGGCCGACGCCAAGACGGAGGTCTGGAAGAAGCTGGTCCTCAACTGCGCGGCGCTGCCGGTCGCGGCGCTGACGCGGCTCCCCACCGGGGAACTGGGGAAGCCGGGACCGACGCGAGACCTGGTCGACGGCCTGGCGCGGGCGGCGATCGCGGTGGCTATTGGGCTCGGCTACGCGATCGACCCGGAGGAGCG
>JBBSNJ010000691.1:0-2598 GCA_038232775.1 Thermomicrobiales bacterium | reverse complement strand
CTCGGCGGTCCGCGACCTCGCTCCCCGCTCCGGGTGCGCGGGAGCGGGGCCGGGGGCTCTCTCCCGGACAGTCACGTTTTGGGTTCGGATCGGCGGCTTCCACTCCCCAGTCCGGAGCGCCTCGGAGGCCGAAGGACGGGGCGTACGCCCGGCGCGGCGCGGTTTCCGGCCAGCCTCCAGGCGCCAGAGCGGACCCGGAAGCCCTCTCCGGTGGCCAAAAGCAAAGTGTCCGGGAGAGAGGGGCCGGGGGTGAGGGCCGGCTGCCGCCGCGGGCTGCGCACAATTCTTCCGGATTCCGTGTGAAGAGGCTCACGGACGTTGGCGCGAAGAACAGGCTGCCCGTGCTCAGCCGGCTTGGGCCCAGGGGGCACCCCGGCTTCGTCGCTTCAGCCCGGTCCCTTGAGGACCGGGCGACTGGACCGCCCCGTTTGCATTCCCTCCCCGCCACCCGGATTCCGTCTGACGGCCGACGCCTGACGCCCTCGTCGCCTACTCGATCGCCGGGTTCGCCGCCATGATCTCCTCGGCCACCGCCCAGACCTCGGGGAGGCGGCGTTGGACCGCATCGTGGCGCTCCTGGAGATCGGCGAACGACCCGATCCCGAGATCCTCCAGGAGACGGCGGCAGCGCCGCTCGACCCACTCGCGCTTGGAGTAGTCGCGGGCGACGGCCGCTTGGAGCGGGGTCAAGAGGCCCTGGTAGCGGAGCTTGCCGCGCTCCTCCGGAGCGTCGGGCCGGTCGCGGACGACCATCACGTCGAGGGCGGCGGTAGTCGGGAGAATGGCTCCGTCGGCCAGCGGGTTGACCGACCCATGGAAGAAGGCGCCGCGAAAACCGGGCGTCTCGCGCCCTTCCCCGATCAGCCACTCCCGGCGCGGCGCCTGCCGCTACCATCACCGGCACGGGGCGTCGCGTCGCGGTCGGTTGCCGCGGCCCCAACTAGGAGGAACGATCGACCATGACCGACGGCGAGCGATCGCGGCGGGACGAGGTGCTGCGCCGCACGGAGGCGTTCGTCCGCGAGCGGCTGGCGGCGGAACCGGGGGCGGCGGCCAGCGGCCACGACTGGTGGCACGTCGGGCGGGTGCGCCGGCTGGCGCTGGCGATCGCGCGGCGGGAGGGGGCCGGGGCCGACCCGTTCGTGGTCGAGTTGGCGGCCCTGCTGCACGACGTGGCGGACTGGAAGTTCCGGGATGGGGACGAGACCGCCGGGCCGCGCGAGGCGGCGGCCTGGCTCCGCTCGCTCGGTCTGGCGGCGGGGATCGTCGAGCGGGTGGCGGCGGTGGTCGCGGCGGTCTCGTTCAAGGGAGCGGGGGTCGCGACGCCGGCGGGGACGCCGGAGGCGGCGGCCGTCCAGGACGCCGACCGGCTCGACGCGATCGGCGCGATCGGGGTGGCGCGGGCCTTCGCCTACGGTGGGGCGCGGGGCCGCCTGCTCCACGACCCGGAGACCGCACCGGTGCCGCACGGGACCGCCGCCGCCTACCACGCCTCGGCTGGGCCGACTCTCAACCACTTCTTCGAGAAGCTGCTGCTGGTCGAGGGGCGGATGCAGACGGCGACGGGCAAGGAGCTGGCGCGGCGGCGGCACCGCTTCGTGGAGGGGTTCGTCGCGCGCTTCCTTTCGGAGTGGCAGGGGGAGGCCTTGGAGAGTCCACCGCGCTTCGGGACGGCTTCGCTACTCCGTTCGGATTGCGTCCAGATCGGGCAACGAGGAGACGGCATGGAGCGGATCAAGCTCGTCGTCGAGCAGCACCCGGACGGGTTCGTGGCGTACCCACTCGGGGTGCGCGGGGCGGTCGCGGGTCAAGGCGACACCGCCGAGGAGGCGATCACGGACGCCACGTCCGCGATTCGATTCCATGTCGAGACGTTCGGGACCGGCGTGCTGGCGCACGACTCTCCCATGATCGACGCGTTCTTGGCCGAGGCGGTCGTGTCGCCCGCTTATTGCGGCATCCCGGTGATCGGTCCCGGTTCCTCGGGGACGGTTGCTCACCCGACCGCGATCGCCCCCTCGGCGTCGCCCGGCCCGAAAGGGACCGGGCTGAAGCGACGCCCCCCCCCGATGGGGGCTAATCTGGCGTCCGGGAGGGCGGCTCCTGGGGAATCATACGGAGTCCAATTGAACTGTTGCGCACGCGGGAGCGGGACAAGCTTCCCTGTCCCGCGTGCGGGACAGGGGCAAGGGGGTCGGGGGTGATACGGAAGCCTGGTGACACGTGGGTGTTCCCCCGGCGGTCCGCGACCAGGCTCCCCCTTGCCCCTGTCCCGCGCACCGGGAGCGGGGCTGGGGGTGAGGGCCGGCTGCCGCCGCGGGAAGGCGGAGTATTCTCCCGGATCCCGTCTGAGGGCTTTCTTCTAGGAAGCGGAAGGAATCACCGGGATTCCGCAGTATTGCCCCATTCTGGACCAACGGGTTGGTGGCAACCTGGATTCGCGCCGGGAGTGCCGACCGCCGGCTGACTGCTGATCTCCCAAGTACACGAGAACGCTAACTCCATTGACGATACCGAATCATCGGCTCGTCAAGTGAGCGACGCTGCGGCGCATCTGCACCCAAGCCGGCGTCGACCGCGACGGCTTCCTCGACGCCT
>JBBSNJ010000690.1:0-2603 GCA_038232775.1 Thermomicrobiales bacterium | reverse complement strand
GCCTGCCCCGCCTGCCGCGGCACCGGCGAAGCCGAGGAGGTGAACGACGAGGGGGACGGGGACGAGGGCTGGGGGGCCGCTCCCTACGACGAGCGGGGGCTGTCCCCGGCCCAGGTCGTCGCCCTCAAGGCCGACGCGCTGCGGCGGGCCGTCGAGCACGGCGCCCCCCTGGTCGCCCCCTTCACCGGCCGCGTGATCGACCGCCACAACTGCCGGGACGCGGCGTAGTCGGTGGTGGCGGGGGCGCCAACGCCCCCGCCGCCACCCCGCCGCGCGCAGACGAGCAGGAGATCCCAAATGACCGACCCGACCGCCTCCCCCGCCTTCGCGATCGCGACCCCCTTCGGCCCGGCCACCCTGACCCTCTTCGACCGAGACAGCGGGGTCGTCGACGCCGGGGCCGACGCCGGGCGGCCGCTCACCGTCAACCGGATCGCCTACGGCGTCCGCCTCTTCGTCGAGCGCGACGGCGCCGGCCGGCTCGGGTGCCGGTGGCTGCACGCCCACCGCGCCGGCGACCGCTGGGCCGAGCCGACCCCGAACGTGCGGCACAAGCTCCACGGCGAGCTCCTCGCCGCCGCCCGCCGGTTCGAGGACAAGCGCCCCGAGGCGTTCGAGGCCGCCGAGCGCGCCGCCGGGCTGCGAAGGGCGCGGGAGTTGGAGCAGGCGGCCGACCGGCTGGAGCGGGAGGCGGCGGAGAAGCGGGCTGGGGCCGTGGCCCTCCGCGAAGCGTTTGCCGCATAATGAGGCATTGGGTCCGACTTCGCAGGCCGTGCGGTCCTGTACGGCTCACCATACCCGGCTCGTTGTGTTCAGATACCCCTCCCCAGCAGCGGCAGCTAGATTGTTCTCTAGCACCCGGCCGTCCTCCCGATGGAAGATATTTGTTTAGATGGCGAAGTTTGTTTAGATGGCGAAGATCGGACGGGCTCTACGTTGGTAGATGCGGCAACACCCGATCGACGAAAGGGGACGGCTGATGCCCTGGTGGCCCTGGTTGCATCGGAACCTGCGGGCGGACCCGAACGTGTCCAGTTCGTTCTCTCGCACCCGAGCGCTGTTCAACCGACCCGCCGCCACCCTCCGGCCGCTGACGGCGGTGATCGACGCCGGATTGCGCGATCGTGCGCCGCGCGACCGGCGGGTCGATTATCTCCTCGAACTCGCCGCTGTCGCACCGATCAGCGCCCACCTCTACGCGGCTGATGGCCCACCGGCGAGCGCCCGCCGCCTCATCGCGGCCTTGACGGAGGTCGAGGCGGTCGAGGGCTGGGTGACGGTTTCGCCCGGCGAACGGGAAGGCCGGCCCGCCGTCGCCTACCTCATGGATGGCGTGCCTACGTCGCGCGCCGCTCTAGCAGACGACCCGTCCTTCCTTCGTCTCGCAGAAGCACCGCAGCCGGGATCGTCGCCGGAGCAGGTGAAGGCCGACGCGATGGCCCTGCTGGTGGCCAAGACGATGCGGGCAGACCTCCTCATTACCGACCGCCAACTCCTCGCCGAGCCCGAATCCAGCTTTTGGTGGACAACGACCGTGATGACGCCCGAGGACGCCCTGCCTCTTCTCGGGCTGTACCTGCGCCAACAGGGGAAGTTCGTCTACGCCCGCACGCCAGCGCTCGGGCAGCCTCACCCTGGCCGTGACGAGACCGTCCATCGCCCGCCCGGCTGGTTCTACTGGCAGGCGGCCTCGACCTTGATCCCCGGAGCCAGCGGGCGAGGAACGTCGGTGCTCCCGATAACCCTGCTCCAACGCGTCGATCAGGCGCTGCGCTCCCGCGACCGGCTGCTCGCCGCCGAGTCCGTGCCCCAGTCCCCCGAGACGGTAGACGATATCCAGAACGAGCTCGATCAAACCCTGCTCTGGCTGATGGCCGCCTTCGACATCGTCGCTCGGATAGCACACGAGACATTCGGCCTCAGCGGGCGCCCGCGGGACGCGGGCTGGCAGCGCGCCGATTGGTTGAAGCAGGTGGAAGCCCCGGCTCCTGAACTGGCCGCCCTTATGAAAACGGACAGCTCTGAGCACCAGATATTCACCATCGTCCGATTGATGCGCAACAGCATCCACGGCGAAGCCCTCTCTGCCATGGGCTTCATCGTCGGTCCGCGGCCCCTGGAAACGCTGGTCGGGCTGCCCGACGATTCGTGCGAGGAGGTAGGCGCCGCGATGGACGCGCTGGGCGGCCGGGCGGCATGGGGCGCTGCTGCCCCTGACTCGGACACCCCGGATCACCTCCGGGTGGCCTTGCATCCCGGCGCCCGCGGGCCTGCCGCCGCGTTTCGCTTCCAACCTGGGGAGTTCGTCGAGCAGTTGGTTCCGCGGGCAATCAAGTTGCTTGACGAGTTGATGGCTGCGGTCCCAATAAGTGGACCGGTCGAGGCGAACCAAAGTCCGGGCCGCAGGTCGAGGCCGGTACCGCTTCGGAGCCTCTTCGACGAGCGCATCCTTTGGCAACTGGGACTCTAAGTAGGTCGTCATGAATTGCTGGAGGGGTAGGCTGTGGGGTCTCGCGAAGGAGGCCCCGCCGATGCCCGTGACGCTGTCGGAGACGCAACGGAGCGACCTGGAGGCCGCTGCGGCGGCTGAAAAGGGGGTGCGG
>JBBSNJ010000689.1:0-2608 GCA_038232775.1 Thermomicrobiales bacterium | reverse complement strand
TCACGCGGCAGTCCGGGCCATCCATCAGGCACTGCGCGCGAGTCCCGGGTTGACCATCGTTGACTTCGGCCAGGACCAGGCGATCGCGACGGCGTACGTCCGCGCCGAGATCGGCCTGAAACTCCCCGACGCCGCGATCGTCGCCATCGCCCGCCTGGCGGGGGCCTCCGCCCTGCTCGGCAACGACCGGCGGTGGCGGAATATGCCGCTCGGGGTACCGTACCACCACCTGGACGACGACCTCGCCTTGGCCTGACCGTCATCGCGCCGCGGCGCCGAAGCATTGACCGCGATCTCCGCCGTCGGGATCGCCGCCCCGTTCCCGCTACCGACCCGTGTTCGGCCGCGGGGGAGGGGAGCGTGTCCCGCTACCGGGAGTGGAGCGGTTGATACGAAATCCGGCCGAACACTCCCCCTCTCGGCTGGTGGACGTTCTCCCCGGTTCCGCGCGCGGGAGAGGGGAGCGTGGTCGCGGACCGCCGGGGCAACACCCACGATTCACCCGGACTCCGCCTGAGGGCCACTCCCCGTGAACCGGACGCGTTCTCGCGGATTCCGCAGAAGGCGGCACCTGGCGCGGACGACGGACCGGGCGCGGCAGCCGATCGTGCGGGAGGGCGGCCCCCCGGCCGCCGCGCCGCTCACGCTGCCCGCGGCCGGAGCGTCACCCGGTGGCTGCCGGGCGGGACGAGGAGCCGGCGGCCCCCCTCGGCGACGTCCGGCTCGAACCCGCCGCCGGTCGTTGCTTCGACTGCCGCGACTTCGTATCCCGCCGGCACCGCGACCGGCAGGGGGCGGCCGTTGTCCGGTCCCCAATGGCGGACCACCGCCGACGATCCGAATGGCCGGATGCTCGCCCCCGTCTCCCAGAGTCGGCGGACCTCGTCGCTGGTCAGGAAGGCGACCTCCGGCCGGGCTTGGCGGAGGCGGCCGAGCAGATCGTCCAGCAGCGCCAGGTTGCGCGGGACGTCGCCGGCGAAGGAGACGTAGTTCCGGCGGTGGCTGCTCAGCGCCGCCGGCCGCCCGGCGTCGAGCTGGGTGAAGACGGCGCCCAGGCTCCGGGTCACCACCCGCTCGTCGGCCTCGTCGCCGGCCATGAACGGCTCGAAGTCGCAGCAGCGGCCGATCAGGAAGAGGTCGCCGGCGCCGCTGCGGCCGCCGGTGGCGTCGCGGCCGGCGGTGGGGGCGACGTTGACCTCGGTCCGGATGCCGGCGGCGGCGATCGGGCCGGGGTCCTGCTCGCCGTTGCGGATCGCGCGGGGCGGGCCGTCGAAGGCGCGGGCGAAGCGCTCGGCGCCGACCCGGATCCAGGCGTAGGGCTCGGGGCCGGGCTGGTCGTTCTCGCGGGTCCGGGCGGCGACCGGCTCGGCGACGTACATCCGCCGCTGGAACAGGTCACGGGCCCCCGCATCGCCGGCCCGGAGGCGACGGACCCAGGCCGCGCCGCTGAAGTGGTGGGTCCGGTGGTGGTACTCCGGCTGCCAAATCCCCTCGGCGATCGCCGCCCGCGCCGCGTCGAGGAACGCCCCCCGCTCCCAGCCGGGCGAGACGCCTTGGTCGATCCCGACGTCGAGGTAGTCGCGGAAGCCCGCGGCCGCGATCGCGTCGTAGTCGGGGTTGCCGACCACGTAGTAGGGCTCGAAGACGGCGGGCAGGCCGTCGCCGCCGCGGTGCCGGCGGATGACGGCGAAGAGTGCCTCCGTCTCGGCCGCGGTCTCGAGCGTCCCGGCCGACCAGGGGGTCGCCATGAAGGGAAGGTGGCGGGTCGCTTCGTAGGTCGCCCGGTCCGGCGCCCAGGAGCACATGTTCCAATCGTCGGTCCAGACCATCACCGCCGGATGGCGCGACCAGTCGACCTTGCTCATGCGCGGGCTCCTTCGAGGCGTTGGGCGTCATACGGAATCCGGGTGATCAGTGGCGTGTACCGGAGATCTGCCCTCACTCCCCAGCCCCCTCTCCCGCTGCGGCGGGCGAGGGGGAGCCGACTCCCCAGTGATCAGCCGAAGTTGGGATCAGACGTCTGGTGTCTGGCGTCTGGCGTGTGGCGACGGGCGGACCGGACGAAGCTCGCCTGGGGGGGGACGGCGAGACGGCGCCGAATGCGTGCCGCCTCCCCTGGTTGTTCCCCCGCGCGCCACGGCGCACGCGCCCGTCTCGGTCACGTCCAGTCGATGAAGTGGAAGGCCCAGGGGGTGGGCGGGATCGCCGTCCGGAGGCGGGCGAGCGGCGCGCCGCGGGCACCGTAGGCGGTGACGGTGCCCTCGTCGAGGCGGGCGGCCAGATCGAGACGGCCGAGGAGCCAGCGGTGGAGCGTTGCCTCCTTCATCTCCAGGGTCAGGGTCGGCGAGCCGGCCGCCGGCGCCGCCAGGTCGTGGTCGGCGAGATCGGTCGCGACCCGCAGGCCGACGCCGCCGAGCGCGACCCGGCGCCGCCGGTGACGCCGGTAGAAGCGGGGGGGGTCGAGCAGTTGGCCCATCAAGAACGTCGCCCGCGGTCCCGCCTCGAAGCCGGCGGCCTGGACCGCGGACAGGAGCGGGTCCTCGTCGGAGAGCTCGATCTCGGCCGTCAACTCGCGGGCCGCGGCGAAGGCGGCGACCGCGTCCAGTGT
>JBBSNJ010000688.1:0-2613 GCA_038232775.1 Thermomicrobiales bacterium | reverse complement strand
TAGACTACGCCCTCGCGGCCAATCAGACCGGCATCGGTCTCTAACTGACAATACACAAGACCGAAGTACATGTAAAGATCCAGATACAGCCGCTTTGTCCCAAAGGGACATTCCACTTGCAACGGCTCGAAGGTTTGGAGGATCGCCTCATGCGCTCATCCTCCGCGCAACACCGCTCTATCTATCTTGCTCCTTAGAGCCTGTTATGGAGTTCGGGGACCGGAGCGGCGCTTTCCGAGGCTGCCGGCGCGCTGACAGCCTCGTGGGCAGGCGGTCATGGCGGTTCGGCGTTGGGACCCACCACCGGCAACAAGGAGAGCGAGGCGATTCGTTCCCCCAACCTCTGAGAGATAGGCGCAGGCTAGCCAAAACCTGCGGCAAAGTTCATAACACGCTCTAGCGCCCGCACCCGATTCTTCTTCGCGAAAGGCCCGCCCCCGATGGACTGGAAGCTCGAGGTGGTACCCGTTCCGGTCGCCGACGTCGATCGAGCGAAAGCCTTCTACGCCGACCAGGTCGGCTTCGCTGTCGATCTCGACATCCAGATCGGCGAGGGGGTGCGCCTCGTCCAGCTGACCCCGCCCGGCTCCGCCTGCTCGATCCACCTCAACAGCGGGCTCGCCGGTTCGACGCCGGGCGCGGTCCAGGGCCTCCAGCTGATCGTCTCCGACATCGCGACCGCCCGCGCCGAGCTGATCGCGCGCGGCGTGGCGGCGAGCCCCGTCCGCCATATGGTCGACGGCGCCTGGGTCGACGGGCACGGCGGCCCCTGGAACGCCTTCGTCTTCTTCGCCGATCCGGACGGCAACGGCTGGCTCCTCCAGGAGCGCCCTGTCGGCCCCTGACGCCGCGGCGCCGGGCGGCGAGCGCCCGCCGCAGCCCCGCCTGGCGACCGCTCGTCAACTGGCAGGCTCCTTGCGGAGCCTCGATCCGTCCGGCCTCGGGGTGGTGCGCCGTGATCGTCGGGACGGGCGCCGCAACCGGCGGCGGCCCTCGCTGCCACCGCCGCCGTGGACGCCGCCGGTCCGCCGAAGGATCGGGGAGGCGCGATGGCGCACCGGGCCGCGCCCGTCGCCACCGCGGGAGGAAAGGAGCGGTTGGCATGGACAAGATCCGCCCACTGACACGACGCGCGGCGCTGCGCGGCGCCGCCGGCGCGGCCTCGGTCGGCCTCGCCGGCCGGTCGCGGCTCGGCCTCGCCCAGGACGCGACCCCCGAGGCCGCGGCGCCCGCTCCGTTCGACCTCGTGCGGCAGCCGCTCTGGCGGCCGGCGGCCGAGGCGGGGCTCGTCTTCGGCTCGGCGATGTCGACCCGGCTGCTGGCGGACCTCCCCTACACCCGCCTGGTCGACCACGAGGCGGCCCTCCTCTTCACCGAGGACGACCTGCTCTGGTACAAGCTGAAGCCGACGCCCGAGGCCGAGCTGGACTTCCAGTTCGGCGACCTCTTCTTCGATTTCGCGGAGCGCCAACAGAAGCTCGTCTTCGGCGCCCACCTCGTCTGGGACGAGGGTTTCGGCGAGGGCTGGACCGACGACGACCTCTGGGGACTGGACGAACCGGCGGCGCGCCGCCTGATGCTCGACACCGTCGCCGCCGTCGCCGGCCGCTACCGGGGGCGGACGGCGGGCTGGGTCGTCGTCAACGAGGCGATCGACGCCCACGAGGGGGACGGCCTGCGCCGCGACTACCCCTGGTACGAGACGATCGGGCCCTCCTACCTGGCCGAGGCCTTCCGCGCCGCCCAGGACGCCGACCCCGATGCCCTGCTGGTGCTCAACGAGTTCGGCTTCGAGACCGACGACGAGTTCGACGCGGCGGCCGACAAGCGGCGCAACGCGCTGGTCGTCCTCGACAACTTGCTGGCCGACGATGTCCCGGTCCAGGCGCTGGGGGTCCAGGCCCACCTCGAGGCGGGCGACTTCGCCGCCAAGTTCGACCCGGACGGCTACCGCCGCTTCCTGGCCGAGGTCGGCGACCGCGGCCTCGCGCTCCTGATCACCGAGCTCGACGTCCTCGACGACGGCCTCCCCGCCGACCCCGCCGCCCGCGACCGCGCCGGGGCCGACGCCTACCGCCGCTAGCTCGACGCCGCCCTCGCCGAGCCGGCCGTCGCCTCGGTCATGACCTTCGGCCTCTCCGACCGCCACACCTGGCTCGAGGAGGACTACCCGCGCGAGGACGGCGCCCCCCGCCGGCCGCTCCCCTTCGACGACGACCTCGACCCCAAGCCCGCCTACTTCGCGCTGGCCGACGCCCTCCGCGACGCCGCACCGCGCCCCTGCCTCTGGCCGACGCCGGCCGGGCGCTGCGCCGGGTCGACGCCGTAGCCGCCGGAAGGGGCAGAGCGACGGGGGCACCGTTCGCGCGGTCGCGCTCCGACGGGCCGAACCGCTCCCCTCATACCAACGTCGGCTGATCACTGGGGCGTCGGCACCCCCGCGCCCGCCGCGGCACGCGAGGGGGTGGGGGGTGAGGGCCGGCGCCGCGGACACCACGATTCACCCGAAGTTCGTGGGAGGGCTTCTCCTAGGGAAGCGAACGTGATTACCTGGATCCGGTGCGAGGGCAGTTCTCCGGAAAACGGAAGCAGTCACCCCGGTCTCGTCTCAAC
>JBBSNJ010000687.1:0-2618 GCA_038232775.1 Thermomicrobiales bacterium | reverse complement strand
GAGCAGCGCCGTCGTCGCGCTCGGCGACAGGCGCGCGGCGGCGGCTTGGTCGCCCGGCACGGTGCCGAGGGTGGGGACCACGACGATCAGGTCGAGCCGGGCGTCGAAGGCGCGGGTGAGCATCGCCGCCGCGGGCAGCACCTCCTCCCCCGCCGACGTCCCGTCGAGCGCCACCAGCACCGTCTCCGGCGCGAACGCCTCGCCGGCGGCCTGGCCCGGTCGGACCAGCAGGAGGGGCGGGGTCGCGCGGCGGACGACCTGCTGCGCCAGCGACCCGAAGCGCCAACCGCGGACGCCACCGGAGCCGTGGGTGCTGAGCACGATCAGGTCGGCCCCGAACTCGGCAACGTGGTCGGCGACGGCGGCGGCAACGTCTCCCTCCGGGTTGGGGTGGGCGTGGGTTTCGACCGCCAGCCCGGCGGCGGTCAAGCGGGCGGCGATGCCGCGGAGGTAGTCGTCTGCTTCGGCGACGTCGGTCAGGTGACGGTCGCCGTGGATGTGCGACGGGGCGTCGCGCTCCAGGACGTGGAGGAGCGTCACCGCGGCGCCGGTCCGACCGGCGACGGCGCTGACCGCCGGCAGCGCCGCCTCGGCCAGTCGAGAGCCGTCTAAGGGCACCGCCAAGCGCGCGACGGAGAGCGGGGTCACCTGGTCCACGGCGTCCTCCCCTCGCGATCAGCCGAAAAAGGTCTGGTAGAGCAAGAAGACGTTCAGCGAGATGATCAGGGTGACCACGAGGGTCGCCGCGATCGAGGTCAGGCGGTGGTTGACGAGGTCGCCCATCAGGTCGCGGCGGTGGGTGAACATCACGAGCGGAATCAAGGCGAACGGGATCCCGAACGAGAGGATCACCTGGCTGATGACCAACGTCCGGGTCGCGTCGACGCCGAGCCCGATCACGACCAAGGCGGGGAGCATGGTGATCAAGCGGCGGAGCCAGATCGGGATCGTGCGGTGGAGGAAGCCCTGCATGATCACCTGCCCAGCCATCGTGCCGACGGTCGAGGAGGAGAGCCCGGCCGCGAGCAGAGAGATGGCGAAGATCGTGCTCGCGGCGCCTCCGAGCAGCGGCGTCAGCGTCCGGTAGGCCTCGAGGATGATGTCGTCGGCGGCGGTGATATCGCGACCAGTTTGCCAGAAGGTCGCGGCGGCGACCATCAGCATCGCGGCGTTGACGAGCCCGGCCAGACCCAACGCGATCAGGATGTCGACCAGCTCGAAGTGGAAGAGCCGGCGTCGCTGGGCGACATCGTTGGTGACGATGCGGTCTTGGGTCAGCGCCGAGTGGAGATAGATGACGTGCGGCATCACGGTCGCCCCCAGGATGCCGGCGGCCAGCAGCACGCTCTCGGTGCCGGCGAAGCGGGGCACGGCGATGGCCGCCGCGGCGGCCCCGAGGTCGGGGCGACCGAGGATCGACTCCGCCAGGTAGGAGAGGGCGATGACGCCGACGAAGGCGCCGATCACCATCTCCAGGGGTCGGAACCCGTAGCGCTGGAGGGCGAGGATGGCGAAGGTGGCGATGCCGGTCAGGACGCCGGCCGGGAGGAGGGGAATCCCGAACAAGAGGTTGAAGCCGACCGCGGCCCCCAGGAACTCCGCGAGATCGGTCGCCATCGCCACGACCTCGGCCAGCAGCCAGAGGAGCCAGACCAGCCAGCGCGGGAACTGGGCGCGGATCGTCTCCGGCAGGTTGCGGCCGGTGGCGATGCCGAGCTTGGCCGAGAGCGCCTGAATCAGCATCGCCATCAGGTTGGAGGTGACGACCACCCAGACCAGGAGGTAGCCGAATTGGGCGCCGCCCTGGATGTTGGTGGCGAAGTTGCC
Source organism: Thermomicrobiales bacterium (assembly GCA_038232775.1). Lineage (GTDB taxonomy): Bacteria > Chloroflexota > Chloroflexia > Thermomicrobiales > UBA6265 > JBBSNJ01. Next base: position 791 of record JBBSNJ010000687.1, on the reverse strand, counting down.
GGGGTCCATGTAGCCGATGCTGGCGATGAAGGCCGGCCCCAGGAAGGGAAGGAGACGGGCGAGCCGACCCCGGCCGCTGGTGCCGCGGAGCACGGCGTCGGCCGAAGAGAGCGTTCCGGCGTCGGCGGCGCCGCCGATCGTCTCCCCCGCGTACCGGCGCCCCTCGCCGTCGGTCGCCTCTGGATCCGGCGCGTCGGCCTTCGACACTCCGCTTCCTCCATCTCGATGACCATCCGCGGCTCCGGACGCGCGCCGCCACGGCGAATTGACGCGGCCGCGATGATACTCTAGTCCGGACTATTTTTGAAGTTTTGTCTGCTTTCGGAGCTAGGCATGGTATACGTTGCTCGTATGGAAGCGGCGCGACCGCGACGGGCGGGGTGGGGCAAGCATCGGGGGCCCGCCCAGGCGCGGGAGGATTCCGGAGGCGACGCCGTGACAGACGCCGCGGGTCCGGAGACGGCGGAGCCGATCCAGGTCTCGCCGGCCATGCAGGACTACCTGAAGGCGGTCTACCGCCTGCAGGATTCGGGGCTGGTGACGACCCAGCGCTTGGCCGAGGAGCTGGGGGTCTCGGGGCCTTCGGTCACCAACATGGTCAAGCGTTTGGCCGAGCTGGGGCTGCTGCGGCACGCCCGCTACCACGGGGCGGAGCTGACGGCGGCGGGCGAGCGCGTCGCCCTCGAAGTGACGCGCCACCACCGCCTGATCGAGCGGTTCCTCGTCGAGCGGCTCGGATTCGGCTGGGACGAGGTCCACGACGAGGCCGAGCGGCTGGAGCACCACATCTC
>JBBSNJ010000686.1:0-2619 GCA_038232775.1 Thermomicrobiales bacterium | reverse complement strand
CGGTGGCGCCGCCGGCGAGGATCAAGCAGAGGGCGGCAGCGAGCGCGAAGTGGAGACCGAGCACCGAGATTTGGTTGGGCCGTACCCCCGCCCGCAGCAGCCGGCGCGTCGCGGCCGCCGCCCAACCAGCCTCGCGGGACGGGATCGGGCGGCGCGTGATCCGCTCGGGAACGCTCGTCTCGCTCACCGGCTGCCTCTCGTGCGACTCGCGACAGCGGCCCGTTCTCTGGGCCGTCCAGCCGGGAGATTATACGGAGGCCGAGGCTGTCTCCCTGATACGGACTCCGAGGGGTCGGTGGTGGTGTCGGCGCCGGCCCTCACCCCCGAGCCCCCTCTCCCGCCGCGGCAGACGAGGGGGAGTCGGACACGTAGCATTCATCCAAGTTCAGAATGATGCCCTGGCTGGTCGCCAGGTGCGCTACGATCAGGTTTGTCCGGTGGCTGGGGGAGCAGGATGGACGGTCCGACGAACCGACGGCGTTCCTTCCGAGCGTGGGCGGAGACACCGGCGGCGGCCTTCGTCGCCGCTGGCTGGGGGATGGCGGAGGGGACGCTCTTCTTCGTCGTGCCGGACGTCTGGATCGGCGCCGTCGCCTTGGCCGGGTGGCGGCCGGGCCTCCGGGCGGCGGTCTCGGCGGTGGGGGGAGCGTTGGTCGGCGGGGCGGTGATGCACGGCGTCGGCGCCCGGCTGGAACCGGAACGGAGCGCCCGGCTGCTCGCGGCGGTGCCTGCGGTCTCGCCGGCGATGATCGAGTGGGTCGAGGCCGAGTTGCGCGAGGACGGTCCGGCCGCGATGCTGCGGGGACCGCTGCGGGGCACCCCGTACAAGATCTACGCTCGGAGCGCCGGCGTCCAGGGGATGCCGCTGCCGGTCGTGCTCGCCTGGTCGGTACCGGCGCGGGCGCCGCGGTTCGTCCTGAGCGCGCTCGCCGCCGCGGCCGTCGGCCGCTGGCTCTTGCCCCGACTGGGGGGAAGGGTGGGTTGGCTCGTCGGGCTCTACGCGCTGGCGTGGGTCGGGTTCTACGTCCGCTACTTCCGCCGCCACGGGTGGTGAGGGCGCCGCCGCCGGGTCCGGCCGCGCGGCTATACTTCTCGGGCGGGCGCCGGCAGGTCGGCGCGCAACTTTGGAGCGCTATCGCCGGCGCTGCGCCGCCGCGGAGGCGAGGAACGGACCAACCCGATGACCGATTTGACGACCGCGACCCCCGTCGCCGCCACCGCCCAGACGCTCGACGCGATCCGCCAGCGGCTCGACCGGCTCGGGGTCCGTCTTTGACTTGGCCACCGTCGAGCGCGAGGCGGCGGAACTCGAGAAGCAGAGCGCCGAACCAGGGTTCTGGGATGACGCCCGCGCCGCCCAGGAGACGATGCGCCGCTTGACCGACCTCCGGTCCCAGGTGGGAGACTGGCGCCGCTTGACCCAGATGGGGGACGATCTGGCCGAGTTGGCCGAGCTGTCGGCGGCCGAAGGGGGGGATGGCGGCGATCCCGCCCTGGCCGGGGAGCTGGCCGGCGAGACCGAGGCGCTCGGGCGCGAGGTCGACGCCCTCGAGCTGAGCGCGACCCTGAGCGGTCCCTACGACGGGGCCGACGCGCTGATGGTCGTCCACTCCGGCGAAGGGGGGATCGACGCCCAAGACTGGGCCTCGATGCTGACCCGGATGTACCTGCGCTGGGCCGAGCGGCGCGGCCTGAAGGCCGAGGTGCTGGACACCAGCGACGGCGAGGAAGCCGGGATCAAGAACGCGACGATCGAGCTCCGGGGCAGCCGCGCCTACGGCTACGCCAAGGCCGAGGCCGGCTCCCACCGCTTGGTCCGCCTCTCGCCGTTCGACCAGGCCCACCGCCGCCACACCGCCTTCGCCCTGGTCGAGGTGCTGCCGGAGCGGCCCGACGACCCGGAGGTGGTGATCAACGACGACGACGTCCGGATGGACACCTACCGGGCCTCCGGCGCCGGCGGCCAGCACGTCAATAAGACCAGCTCGGCCGTCCGCCTGACCCACCTGCCGACCGGGATCGTCGTCACCTGCCAGAACGAGCGGAGCCAGATCCAGAACCGCGAGACGGCGATGAAGATCCTGCGCGCCCGCCTGATCGAGCGGAAGCTGCGGGCCGAAGCCGAGGAGCGGGCCCGGCTGAAGGGGGAGCACAGCGCGGCCGGCTTCGGCAACCGGATCCGCTCCTACGTGCTGCACCCCTACACTCAGGTCACCGACCACCGGACCGACACCAGCGTCGGCGACGCCCAAGCGGTCCTCGACGGCGAGATCGACCCCTTCATCGACGCCTACCTCCACCAGCAGCTGAGCCGGGACGGCGCCGGGTGACGCGGCGCGCGGGGGCGGCGGCGCGCCGGTGGCGCGTCCGCCTGACCGTTCTCCTCCTCGCTCTCGTCGCCCTCGTCGCGCTCGCCGGCCGGCCGCCGATGAACGGGGCGGCGGCGGGCGAACTCCGCGCGCCGGCGCGGCTCGTGGCCGCCCCGACCGGAGGCGGCTGGCAGAGCGGGGCCGAGGGCGAGGGTTTCTTGCCGATCGCCGCCCAGGACGACCCGGCGACGGCGTCGCTGGCGGTGACCCGCGACGAGGCGACGGCCGACTTCCCGGCGGGGATCAGCTT
>JBBSNJ010000685.1:0-2625 GCA_038232775.1 Thermomicrobiales bacterium | reverse complement strand
GCGGGCGCGCAGCGAGCGGAGGGGGAGCCCGAGCTCGGCGGCGGTGTCGCGGACCGCGTCGTAGACCGCGTCGCCTTCGTGGCGGACGAGGAGTGCACCGCGGCCGTCGTCGTCGGCCGGTTCAGCGGCGAAGCCGAGGGCGGCGAGCCGGCGGGCGAATGCGGCGGCGTCGCCGTCGACGCGGACGAGGAGATCGCCGGTTGTCTGGTCGAGATCGCCGATCGCTTGGGAGGCGACGAGGCGGCCACCGTCGAGGATGACGACGTAGCGGCAGACGCGCTCGATGTCCTCCAGGATGTGGGAGGAGACGAGCACGGCGATGCCGAGGTGCTCGTTGATGCGGGTGATCAAGGCCAGCATCTCCTCGCGGCCTTGGGGGTCCATGCCGTTGGTCGGTTCGTCGAGGAAGACGAGGTCGGGGTCGTGGACGATCGCCTGGGCCAGCTTGACGCGCTGCTTCATCCCGGTCGAAAAGCCCTTGATCAGGCGGTAGCGCTCTTCGTCGAGGCCGACTTGGTAGAGGACGTCGGCGGCGCGCTGGCGGGCGGCGCGGGCGGGAAGGCCGCTCATCTCGCCCATGTGGGCGACGAAATCGGCCGCCGTCACCTCGGGGGGGAGGGTGTCCGACTCGGGCATGTAGCCGGCGCGCTCCCTGATCGGGATGCCGTCGGTGCGGGTATCGAAGCCGAAAACGCGGGCCTCGCCCTCGCTGGGGGCGGCGAGGCCGAGGAGGAGGCGGATCAGCGTCGTCTTGCCGGCCCCGTTGGCGCCGAGGAGACCGACGGACGTGCGCGGCACGACCAGATCGAGGCGGTCGAGGGCGACGACGCCCGCTCCGTAGCGCTTGAGCAGGCCACGGGTCTCGACGACGGGGGAAGGGTCCGTATCCGCGACCGGGATCGGCCGGGCGGTGGACCGGAGCGGTGCGGCGTTCACGAGGGCGTGGGGGCCAGCCGGAGCGGCATCGGCGCATCCTTCGGGCTGAACAGCGGGCGCTTCGGCGGTACGGGGACGGACTTGCGCGGCCGGAAGTGTACCAGCCGTCGGATCGGCGGGCCTTTTGGGACGGAACGGGACGACGATTTCGGCTACGACGACGGCGGAGGCTGGTAGCTCGGCTTGCCGTCAGGGGGGTGAGACGGTGGGACCGGACGCGTCATCGCTGGGCTCGGTGGGTGGGTAGGAGAGACGGCGGCGGCCGGCACGGTCGGGGCGGGGCCCGCACCAGAGTGCGCTTTCCGATCTCCGCTGGCGGCAATGGACGTCCCGCCGGCAGCCGCCGCGGCCGGAGCGGGGGAGTTGCCGCCCTCGTGATCGGGTGCCGCGGTCGGAGGGGCCTAGCCGGACGGGCAGGTGGCGGCCCGGCCGGGCGGGGGATGGAGCGTTCCGCCGGGGCCGATACGCTTGGCGACAGAACGGCTGGACCGGAAACGTAGGCTAGTCGGACGCGAGCAACCGGTCACGGCCGGGCGAAGGAGAAGGCGTAGGATGGACGAGCGGCGAGAGATCGAAGAGTTGGTCGGACAGCTCGACGAGAACGCGATCGACCGGCGGGAGCTGCTGCGGCGGGCGAGCGCGGTCGGGGTCTCGGCGGCGGCGCTCGGGGCGGCGCTGACGCGGGCCGACGGGGCCGCGGCCGAGGGGTCGCCGGCGGGCGGCAACGGCAGCGGCGCGGGAGAGGAGACGACGGTGGCTGGAACCGAAGGCCAGGACCCGAACGAGAGCATGCTGGCCCGACTTTCTGACGACTTGGCGGCGGCGGTCGAGGCGGTCAATGCCTCGGTGGTGACCGTCAACGCGCGGCGCCGCCTGCCGGCAACGGGGATCGTTTGGAGCGAGGACGGGTTGGTCGTGACCGCCAACCACGTTGTTGAGCGGGACGAGGAGATCACGGTCGGCTTGGCCGACGGGCGCGAGCTGTCGGCGAAGCTCGTCGGACGCGACGCGGGGAGCGACTTGGCGCTGCTCCAGGTCGAGGCGGGTGGACTGACGCCGGCGCCTCGCTCCGGTGCCGCGGCCAAGATCGGGCACTTCGTGCTCGCGATCGGCCGGCCGGGTCCGAGCGGCCCGATGGCCTCGCACGGGGTGGTGTCGGTGGTTGGCCGAGGAGAGCGCTGGGGCAGTTTCGAAGGCTACATCCGGGCGAGCGTGGCGATGCTGCCTGGTTTCTCCGGGGGGCCGCTGGTCGATGCGAGGGGGAGCGTCGTCGGGCTCAACTCGTCGAGCCTGGGGCGGGGCGGCGGTCTGACGGTGCCGGTGGCGGCGATCGATCAGGTGGTCGCCGCGCTGCGCGCCCACGGCCGAATCCGCCGCGGGTTCTTGGGCATCGGCGCCCAGGCGGTGCGGCTGCCGGCGGCGCTGGTCGAGGCCCACGGCCTGCCGAAGGAGCAGGGGCTGATGGTCGTCTCGGTCGAGTCGGAGAGCCCGGCCGAGCGGGACGGGTTGATGCTGGGGGACGTCATTGTCGCCTTGGCCGGGGAGGCCGTGACCGAGGTCGAGGAGTTGCAGGCCCGACTCTCCGGCGACTGGGTCGGCAAGGAGTTGGCGGTCCGGGTCGTCCGCGGCGGCGAGCCGCGGGAACTGCGGGGGACGGTCGGCGAGCGGTCGGAGGCACAGGACTCGGCG
>JBBSNJ010000684.1:0-2626 GCA_038232775.1 Thermomicrobiales bacterium | reverse complement strand
TCGCGGTCGGGTCCATCGTCGGTTCCTCCGGGGGGCGTCGGCTCGACGCCCGGCGTAGCGGTGGCGGGTCGGCATCGTCCTGGTCACGGGGGGGCCGCGGCGGTCGGCGCGGGCGGCGGACCCTGCCCCGGCCTCAGCCGAAGGGGAGCGACTCGCCCGTCTCGAGCACCGTCTTGAGGCCGGAGAGGATCCGGACCCAGCCGTCGACGATGCCGGTGTCGCGGGCGGGGTCGATACCCTCGTGGAGGAGGGTCAACTTGCAGAGGTCGCCGAGTGGTTCGATCTCGAAGGTGACGGTCGTCTCGGCGGCGCCGGCGCCGGGCCAGGCGGGCCGGAAGGTGGTCACCAGGCGGCGGGGGGGGTCGGCTTCGAGCACCTCGCCGCCGATCAAGGCCGAGCCGTCGGGGTTGCGGTAGGCATACGGGGAGCCCGGCCGCCAGTCCGACTCGACGCGGCTGCCGAAGTAGTAGCGGGCGGTCCACTCGCCATCGGTCAGGGCTCGCCAGAGCCGCTCGGGGGTCGTCCGGATGTAGATCTGGTGCACGTGGACCGGTGGTCGCGGCTCGGGATCGAGCGGCGGCGGCGGGAGCCTGGCGATCGGGCGTTGGCCCACACGGTCGTCCTCCCGTGCTTGTTCCATCTCGAGCGCCTCCTTGAGACCGGCCAACGCCCCCGACCAGGGGCGCGCGTACTTCGAGACCCAGCGGTCGTAGACCCCCTGGATCGGGACGGGGTTGAGGAAGTGGAACCGTTCGCGGCCGACCTTGCGGCTGGCGACCAGGCCCGCCTCCTCCAAGACGCGCAGATGCTTCATGACCCCGAAGCGGGTCATCGGCAGCCCGGTCTGGAGTTGGGTCAGCGTCTGCCCGTCCCGCTCACGCAGGCGGTCGAGCAGGCGCCGCCGGTGGGGGTCGGCCAGGGCCTTGAAGACCGGTTCCGTCTCGTCCATCACCGCGGGGATATTACGTGACCTTTTGGTCACGTGTCAAGCACCAGGTCCGGTCCGAATCGCCGCCTCTCACCGAGGAGTGCGTCGAGGCTGCAACGCGCTGCCCTGTCCCCTGGTAGGGGCGACGCGTGCGTCGCCCGGTTAGAGCAGGTTGCAAAGAAGCTGATGGGCCGCGACCGGTCGTAGGGGCGCTGCTTGCCGCGCCCGTCGCCCGCCGGGCGACCGTGGTCCACCGAACCACGCCATGGCCTTGGGCCGAATCTTCCGCAAAGCACCGTAGGTAGTCGCCCCGACCAGACGCACGACGGTTGACGCGCGACCAGGGGCCGCGGCAGGACCGGCCAGCCACACCGCTTGATCGGATTAGTGAAATAGGATAAATTATCTTCATTCAGTTACACGACCGCCAGGAGGATGCCCATGGACGGTTCCGTTGCCCCCCCGATCGCCGCCCCCGGCCGCGCCCGAGTCAGACCGGCCCTGGCCCGCCGCGATCGCGGCCTCGCCGCGCTGCTGGGGGGCCGCGGGCCACGCCTGCTCGCCCTGCTCGGGGTCGCGGCGATGGCCGGCTTCTTCTTCGCCTTCTCGGTGGTGGTGATGCCCGGCCTGGCGCTCGTCCCGCCGGCCACGGCGATGGCGGCGATGCAGGCGATCAACGTGGCGGTCGACAACGCCCTCTTCTTCGCCTGGTTCTTCGGAGCGCCGCTCCTCTGCCTGGCGGTGGTCGGCGGCGCGCTGCTGCGGCGCGACGGCCCCGCCGCCTGGCTCGCCGTGGCCGGCGCCGCCGTCTACCTGGTCGGGGTCTTCGCCGTCACCGTCGGCTTCAACGTGCCGCTGAACGACGATCTGGCGCGGCTCGACCCGGCCGCGCCGGCGCAGGCGGCGGCGATGGCGGCCTACCTCGACGAGTGGACCGCCTGGAACCACGTCCGGACCGGTGCGGGGCTGGGCGCCGCCGTCCTGCTCGGCCTCAGCCTCCAGCTCGGCCGCCGGGCCGGGGGGATGGTCGGGGGTGGCGATGGCGCGCCCGCGTAACGAGGAGCGGCTCGACATCCGGGGCCGCGCGATCGCGGCGGCGCAGCGGCTCGTCGCCGAGCGGGGGGTCGACCGCGTCACCCTGGCCGAGATCGCGGCCGAGGTCGGCTGCCGGGCGCCCGCCCTCTACCGCTACTTCCGGAGCAAGGAGGCGCTGCTGCTGGCGGTCCACAACGACGGCTTCCGCCAGCTCTACGCGACCAAGCTCGGGGCGGAGGCGGCGGCGGGCGCCTCCGCCATCGAGCGCCTGCGGCTCGGGGGGTTGGCCTACGTCCGCTTCGCCCTGGACCACCCCGACCTCTACGACGTGATGTTCAACGAGCGCGGGCCGGACCGGGAGCTGGCGGCGCTGCGCGCGGCCGACGACCCGGCCGGCGCCGACGACGCGACCCGCTCGCTCGCCTTCCTCAAGCGGTCGATCCTCGACTGCCAGGCGGAGGGGTTCTTGGTCGGCCTCGACCCAGACATCGCCGCCTTCACCTTCTGGTCGGTCGTCCACGGCGCGATCGGCCTGGCCCGCCGGCGGCGCGTCCCCTTCCCCGCCGCCCCCCCCGAGACGATCGTCGCCCAGGCCGTCGCGACGATGATGGCCCTCGTCGCCGCCACCCGGACAGACTCCTCGAACGCCCCCCCCTAACGCCT
>JBBSNJ010000683.1:0-2628 GCA_038232775.1 Thermomicrobiales bacterium | reverse complement strand
TACCGGCTGGTCCCCCAGCAGCCGCGCTACTACATGGACTTCACCGGCACCGGCAACACCCTCAACGCCCGCCACCCCCAGGTGCTGCAACTGCTCACCGATTCCCTCCGCTACTGGGTCCAGGAGATGCACGTCGACGGCTTCCGCTTCGACCTTGCCTCGGCCCTCGCCCGCGAGCTCTACGACGTCGACCGGCTCTCGAGCTTCTTCGACACCATCCACCAGGATCCGGTCATCTCCCAGGTGAAGCTGATCGCGGAGCCGTGGGACGTCGGCGAGGGGGGGTACCAGGTCGGCAACTTCCCGGTCCTCTGGGCCGAGTGGAACGGTAAGTACCGCGACGCGGCCCGCGCCTTCTGGCGCGGCGACGACCGGCCGGTGGCCGAGATGGGCTTCCGCCTGACCGGGTCGAGCGACCTCTACCAGGGGGACGGCCGCCGCCCCTCGGCCAGCATCAACTTCGTCACCTGCCACGACGGCTTCCCCCTCCACGACCTCGTCGCCTACGCCGAGAAGCACAACGAGGCCAACGGCGAGGAGAACCGCGACGGCGCCGACGACAATCTCTCCGCCAACTACGGGGTCGAGGGGCCGACCGACGACCCGGCGATCGCCGCCGTCCGCCAGCGGCAGGTGCGCAACTTCCTGGCGACCCTGCTCCTGTCGCAGGGGGTGCCGATGCTCTGCGGCGGCGACGAGCTGGGCCGCACCCAGGGCGGCAACAACAACGCCTACGCCCAGGACAACGAGATCTCCTGGCTCGATTGGCGCCTGGACGATCAGGACCGGGAGCTGCTGGCCTTCACCACCCAGTTGATCCGGCTCCGGCGGGAGCAGCCGACGCTGTGCCGCCGTCTCTTCTTCCAGGGCCGCAAGATCCGCGGCTCGGAGGTCAAGGACCTGACCTGGTTCCGGCCCGACGGGCGGGAGATGACCGACGCCGAGTGGCACGACGCGGAGTTCTCGGCCCTCGCCCTGCGCCTGGCCGGCGACGCCATCAGCGAGGTCGACGCCCGCGGCCGGCACATCGTCGGCGACACGCTGCTGATCCTGCTCAACGCCGGGACGGAGCCGGTCGGCTTCACCCTCCCCCGCCGCGGTCGCGGCGACCGCGCGCTCTGGCAGCTCCTGGTCGACACCACCTCCGGCGAGGCCGACCCCGCGGGGCTCGGCGAGCGCGCCACCCGCGCCGGCGGCAAGCTGGAGCTTGGCCCGCGCTCCCTCGTCGTCTGCCGCCGGATCGAGCCCGCCGGCTAGGACGGCGCGCGCCGGCCCGATCCTCCAGCGGGCGCCGGCCGAGGTTTCCCTGGGCCGGCACCCGGCGCTAGAGAGCGCCCGCTGGCGCCCGAACCGCCGGGTCGCCGGCGGCCCGGCCTGGTCCCCCGTTACCCGTGAAGCGCGGGGTGGCGGCGACGGCGCACGAGCCGGGCTTGGGCGGCGGGAGCGGCGCGAACGCGCGGGGAGCGCGCCGGGCGTGCTGAGCCTGCCGCGCCGATCGCCCGCCTGTGCTCCGGTGCCCGGCCCACCGTGGACGCCCCGCCCCCGCCGGGTTCACCTCGCCGAGCATCGCCTGCCCCCGTGTCGATTCCGACGGCTGCCGTTCGACAAGCACGGAGAGCCAGGCCACACCATCCGGTCCGAGCGGTCCGGCGTCCGGCTGGCACCCAGACGAGGAGACGCACCGAATGCGAAGGATCGTCGTCAGCACCTTCTTGTCGCTCGATGGCGTGATGCAGGCCCCCGGTGGTCCCGAAGAGGACGAAGCCGGCGGCTTCGACCAAGGCGGCTGGTCGGTCAACTCCTGGGACGACCGGCTGGGCGAGATCATGACCGAGTTCATGGGCACGCCGTTCGACCTCCTCCTCGGCCGGAAGACCTACGAGATCTTCGCCGCCCACTGGCCCCACGCGAGCGATGACCAGGGGGCCGCCCCCCTAAACAACGCGACCAAATACGTCGTCTCCACCACCCTCGCCAGCGCCGACTGGGCCCCCTCGGTCCTGATCAGTCAGGACGTCGTCGAGCAGATCGCCCGCCTCAAGCAGCAGGATGGGCCGGACCTTCAGGTCCACGGCAGCTCGCAGCTCATCCAGACCCTGATCGCCCACGACCTGGTCGACGAGTACCGCCTCTTGATCTTCCCGCTCCTGCTCGGCAGCGGGAAACGGCTCTTCGGGGACGGCGTCGTCCCCGCCGGTCTCCGCCTCGTCGACACCAAGACGTCGACCACCGGCGTCGTCGTCGCCATCTACCAGCCCGCCGGAGCGATTCACCACGGCTCGTTCGCCCTCGATCAGTCGACCGCCGCGGAAGCCGAGCCCGCCCGCTAGTCCGGGCACAGGCAACCCATGCTCCGCGGCACTCGGCAGGCAGCCGGCCGAAGCCGTTTCTGCCGCGCGCCGGGGGCTTCGCGACTGATACCGAATCCGGGAGAACCCTTCGCGCTCCTGCTGCGGCGGCCGGCCCTCACCCGCGGCCCCTCTCCCGGTGCGGGGGAGAGGGGCGAGGGGGAGCGTGGCCGCGGACCGCCGGGGGACCACCCGTGATCCACCCGGATTCCGTATGACTCCGGCTCCCCGGGGAGATGCCCTCACCCCCGGCCCCTCTCCCGCGCACGGGAGAGGGGAG
>JBBSNJ010000682.1:0-2631 GCA_038232775.1 Thermomicrobiales bacterium | reverse complement strand
GCCAGCAGGGCGAGCGTCAGGCGGGCGACGGCGGTCGCCCCGCCGGCGTGGAACGGTCGGCGCGTCGGCATGGCGGCGTATCTCCCCGAGCGCGGCCGGGAGGGCAACCAGCGGCTCAACGCGCGCCGCGGCGACGATCGCCGGCGGCGAGGCATTCATCGGCGGCTGGTGGCGGGCGACGACGGCAGACTCCGACGGTTCCGGCGTGTCCGCACCCGGCGCGGCGAGCGCGCGGGCGACCCCGTCCCTCCACGGCGTCGGAGACTCGCAGTCAAGATCCTATACCGTTCTACCGCCGATTGCAACTAGGTTTTGAGTGACTGTCCCAAATATGCCTGAGCGGCCGGTGCCTGGGGGGCATCATTTGCGGCGGAAAATGAGGCGGTTAGGTAGCGATGGAGCCCGAAACGTCGCGGTCGTTCGCGGCCTCCGGTCGGACTCGAGTGCGGGGTGACGCCGGCCGCGGGAGAGATGATCGAGACGAGGAGGGGTGAGCCGAACTACGGGTGGATCGTGGTGGCCGCGGCGCCGGCTCTCACCCACCCACCCCCTCTCTCGCTGCGGCAGGAGGGTGGGAGACGAAGCCGCAATGTTCAGCCGAATGCGGAATGATGCGACGAACATCGGGCGACGGACGATGAGGGTGGAGTGGAGGCGGCGGCTGCGGGATGGAGAGGAAGACGGGGCGGAGCGAGCCCCGGGGGCACGCCGTCAGGCCGACCGATGACCGAGGGCGAGGGCCATGACGGCGGCGCGGGAGGTGACGTTGAGCTTCTGGCGCAGGCGTTTGACGTGGGTCGCCGCGGTCCCCGGGCTGATGAAGAGGCGACCGGCGATCTCCTGGTCCGAGCAGCCCTTGACCAGCAGATCGAGGACCTCCCGCTCGCGCGGGGTGGGGGGCACCCGCCAGGGGAGGCCGTCGGCCTCGAACGGCGGCGCTGCCGTCTCAGCCATGATTCCAAAGGACGGAGAGAGGCGAACGAGGACGTCGTCGAGCGACAGCGCCTGGCCCTCGCCCCAGGCGGCGTCGAACGCGGACTCGCCCAGGGTGGTGCGGAGGGTGGCGACGGCGGCTTCGTGGTTGGCCAGGTCGAGCGGCGGAACCTGAGCGTCGACCAAGCCTCGTTGCCGCTCGCCGGCTCCCAGAATCTGGGCCGCCCATCGGTGATCGCCGGTGCCGATGACTGCCTGGGCGACCTGCTCCAAGCACTGGGCCGCGATCGAAACGGCGCCGACCTGATGGAGGAGGCGGAGCGCCTCGCCCAGATCGCTGAGCGACTGGGCGGGATCCCCCCGCGCCAGCGCGAGTTCGCCCAGATTGGCGAGCACGGCACCGGTCGCGAAGTGGTCGCCGAGCGCGCGAAAGTGCCCGAGGGCCTCTTCGAGCAGCGCGGCCGCCCGCGCGTGGGCGCCCTGCTTGAGGGCCAACCCCCCGAGATTGGTGAGCGCGACGGCGACGTTGCGCCGGTTCCCCGTCCCCCGCCACAGACGGAGGGCTTCCTGGTAGAGCGCGATCGCGCGGTCGTCGTCGCCGAGGCCGTCCAAGGCGGTGCCGAGGTCGTTCAGGGTCGCCGCGGTGTTCTCCTGGTCATCCAGCTGACGCCAGAGCACGAGCGCCTGCTCGAGCAGCGGGGCGGCGCGCCTGGGGTCGCCTCGCTCGTCGGTCACGGTTCCCAGCTGGGTTAGGGCGACGGCAATGCCCCGCGGGTCGTCGATCTCCCGCCAGAGCGCCAAGCTCTGTTCCATGAGGGCGACGGCCCGTCCGAAGTCGCTCTGGGCGGTCGCCAGCGACCCGGCGTCCCCCAGCGCCTTGGCGCGAAGCGGGGGCGAAGCGGCGCCGCTTCGCGCCAGGGCCCGCTCGAGCCAGTCGCGACCTTCGCCCAGATGGCCGCGCATCTCCCAGAACCGCCGCAGGGCCGTGGCCAAGCGGAGAGCCGTCGCCGGGTCGCGATCAAGTCCCCAGGCGAGCGCCTGCCGCAGGTTGTCGTGTTCCCGCTCCAGCTGGTCGAGGGACGCTGCCTGGTCGGGACCGGTCAGCCTCGGTGCGCTCTCCTCGGCCAGGGCCAGGCACCAGGCGGCGTGGCGGCGTTGGGCTTCGGCGATCTCCCCCGCCGAGTCGAGGCGCTCCAGCCCAAACTCCCGGAGCGCCTCGAGCATCGCGAGCCGCGGCTCGCCGGCGCTGATCGACCGCTGGAGCAGGCCGTGGTCCACCAGATCGGCCAGGTCGTCGAGAGTCGCCGGCGGCACGCCCGGTCCTGGAGGCCCGCTCCCGTCGGTTGCCGTAGGACGGTCCTCGTTGCTGTCCCAGTCGCCGGCGACCTCCGCCACCGCCTCGAGCGGAACACCGCCGAGAAAGACCGCCAGGCGGTGGAAGATGGCTCGCTGCCGTGGACCGAGCAGGTCGTCGCTCCAGGCGATGCAGGCGCGGAGCGTCTTGTGGCGCTCGGGCAGATCGCGGGGGCCACGGGTCAGGACCGAGAGGCGATTGGTGAGACGGGCGAGGAGGGCGTCGGGGGAGAGGATCTGGAGCCGCGCCGCGGCGAGCTCGATCGCCAACGGCAGACCTTCGAGGCTGGCGCAGATGCCGGCCACCGCCGCCGCGGTGCCGTCCGTGAGCGCGAAGTCGGGATC
>JBBSNJ010000681.1:0-2637 GCA_038232775.1 Thermomicrobiales bacterium | reverse complement strand
CCTCGATCCCGCCCCCTTCGATCCCACCCCCTTCGATCCCACCCAGCCTCGCCCCACGTTCACCTTCTCCCCCGACTCTCCCTTCCCCGCCTACGCCGACGCCGCCAGCTGCGGCCCGGCCACCGGCATCATCGAACCGCTCGTCGCCCGCCGCACCACCAACTCAAGCCACACCGGCGCCTGGCTCCCCCCCGCTCAGGTCTGCTGGGTGCCCGGCAGTCGTCCCCTCACCACCGGCGCCTTCGCACTCCACGACGACGGCGTCCTCCACCGACTGCCCAACCCCGCCCAGGCGCCCGTCCCTTGACTCCGCCCCCGGCCTCCAACACCGTCGCCCTCCTCCGCCTCGAGCTCCGCGCCGAGGCGGCGACCGTCTTCCCCGCTGCCCCGGTCCGCGCCCTCCACGGCGCCCTGCACCGCCTGCTGGAGACCGCCGACCCCGACCTGGCCCGCCGCGTCCACGACGCCCCGGTCAAGCCGCTGACCCTCTCCCCGCTCTCCCGCCTGGCCGACGGGGCGCCGGTCGGCCACGCCGTCGCCGCCGGCGAGGTGGTCTGGGCCCGCATCGGCCTCCTCGACGGCGAGACCCTCGCCGGCTTCCGCGCCGCTTTGGCCGGCGCCGGGTCGGCTCCCAGGCTCTCCCTCGACGCCCGCGCCTTCGTCCTGGCCGGGGCCCGGCCGGTCGACCCCGCGGGCGGTGCGACCCCCGGCCAGACCACCTACGCCGCCCTCGCCGCCGCCGCCCGTCCCGCCTCCGAGCTGACCCTCCGCTTCGTCTCCCCGACCGCCTTCCGCCACAAGGGCCACGACCGGCTCCAGCCCGACCCGCGGCTCGTCTTCGGCAGCCTCCTCCGCCGCTGGCGCGCCTTCGCCCCGCCGCACCTCCTCCCCCCCGACGACGCCCTCCTCGCCGCCGTCTCCCTCGTCGACCACCGCGCCACCGCCCGCCCCGTCGACCTCGGCTCACTCCGCCAACCCGGCTTCGTCGGCTGGGCGCGCTACCGCCTCGACGGGGACGAATCGACCCGCCGCGCCCTCGCCGCCCTCACCGCCTACGCCCCCTACGCCGGCGTCGGCGCCCGCACCGCCTTCGGCATGGGGCAGACGGAGCGGATCGCTTGTCCGCCGGCCGCCGCGCCCGGCCCGGCGCCCGTGGAGAGGTAGCGACGGATGGGGGACAGCTTGCTCGACCGGATCCTCGCGCTCGAGTCCCTGCGCTGGGCCTGGCACCGCGTCCAGGCCAACCGCGGCCGGCCGGGCGGCGACGGCGTCAGCCTCGCCCGCTTCGAGCGCCTCCTCGATGCCAACCTGCTCGCCCTTGGCGACGAGGTCCGCGCCGGCGCCGACCGCCCCGGCCCGCCCCGCCGCGTCCGCATCCAGGCCACCGGCAAGTCCCGGACCCTCTCGATCCTGCCCGTCCGCGGCCGCGTCCTCCAGCGCGCCGCGCTCGATGTGCTCGGCCCCCGGATCGAGCCGACCTTCCTCCCCTGCTCCTTCGGCTACCGCCCCGGCCGCTCCGTCCGCGACGCGGTCGAGCGGATCGTCCGCCTCCGCGACCGCGGGCTGGGCTGGGGCGTCGACGCCGACATCGCCGACTGCTTCGCGCGGCTCGACCACGAGCTGCTCGACCGCTTCCTGGAACCGCTCGTCCCCGACACCGGCGTCCGCCGCCTGCTCCGCCTCTGGACCGGCGTGCCCCACCGCGGGCCGCTGGCGCCCCCCGCCCGCGGCATCCCCCTCGGCGCGGTGATCTCCCCCCTCCTCTGCAACGTCTACCTCCACCAGCTCGACCGCTCGCTGCGGCGGCGCCGCTACCACCTCGTCCGCTACGCCGACGACTTCGTCCTCCTCTGCCAGAGCGAGCGCCACGCGGCGCGGGGGCTGCGGGCGACCGAGAAGGTCCTGAGCGGCCTGGCGCTGGAGCTGAACCCGGCCAAGACGCGGATCGCCTCCTTCGCCGCCGGCTTCGACTTCCTCGGCGTCCGCTTCGAAGGGACCGACTACAGCTACGTCACCGACGGGAAGCGGATCACCGTCGATCAACTGCCGCCGGCCTGGTTCCACTACCATCCCGACGGCTACGAGTAGCGAGCCGCGCGACCGCAACGGAGCCGCCCGATGCCGAGCCTCTACGTCACCGAGCCGGGGGCGATGCTCGCGAAGGAGGGCGGCCGGCTGCTGGTGACCAAGGGGGACGAGGTGCTGCTGGCGGTGCCGGCCGCCCGGGTCGACGGCGTCGTCCTGGTCGGCGGCGTCGGCGTCACCACGCCCCCGCTGGCGGCGCTGCTCGACGGCGGCATCGGCCTGGTCCTGCTGCGCGGCGACGGCCGCTTCCGCGGCCGGCTGTCGCCCCCCCTCGCCAAGCACGTCGCCCTCCGCCGCGCCCAATACCGCCGGGCCGACGACGAGGCGCTCCGGCTCGCGCTCGGCCGCGCCTTCGTCGCCGGCAAGCTGGGCAACGCCCGCACCCTCTGTCTGCGCTGGGACCAGACCAACGCCGACCCGGTCGCCCTCGGGGCCGCGGCCGAGCTACGCCGGCTGCGCGACCGGCTGCCCACGGCCCCCGACCGGCCGTCCCTGATGGGGCTCGAAGGGGAGGCCGCCCGCGCCTACTTCGCCCTCTTCCGCCACGTCCTG
>JBBSNJ010000680.1:0-2639 GCA_038232775.1 Thermomicrobiales bacterium | reverse complement strand
GGAGACGCTCGCCTACGACGGCGCCACCCTCGAGGGGCTGCTCTTCGTCCTCGGGACCCGCTTTGTCGCCACCTACCACCAACTTCGGCACCTCCGGCTCTCGGCCCGGGAGATCCCCTTCTCCCCCGTCGCCGTCCCCGCCGGTGACCAATTCGCTCCGAGCGGCGTGCTCTTCGACCAGGGGCGCGGCGACGCCACGGGGGCGATGCTGGAGCTGCGGGGGGACGCCGCCGGTCTCCAGGTCGTCGGTCATCGCTGCCACCGGGTCGGGCTGCGCCTGATGAAGCTCTCCGGGAGCGCCTTCACCGCCTTCGTCCGCGACGGCTACACGACGCTGCCGGAGCGGAGCGATCGTCCGCTTTATGTCTTTCTGGATCTCCACTGGCGGTACGCCGACGCCGTCGACCTCCTCGCCCCGAGCCACGACCGCTACGTGCCGGCGGAGCAGGTCCGCGATCTCGTCGCGACCGTCTTCGACGGCTTCGTCAGCGAGTCGATCCAGCATCTGGTGCACGAGATGGGCATCCGGCTGCTCCGGCGCTTCCCGCAGTTAGCCGAGGTCGGTTTCGTGGCCGAGAATCGGACCCGCGACCCCGCCGCCGACTTCCCGCCGGAGGCGGCCGCGAAGGTCTTCACCGACCCCTTCCCGGCCACCGGCGAGATCAGGCTCACGATCCGCCGCTGCAAGGAGAGCGTCACGTGAGTGGGCGGCTGACGACCCACGTCCTCGACATCGCCCGCGGGCGACCGGCGGCGGGGGTGGCGATCGAGCTCTGGCGGATCGGGCCGGGGGAGACCCGCGAACGGCTTCGCTCCGTGCTGACGAACGCCGACGGGCGGACCGACGAACCGCTGCTGAGCGGCGCCGGGCTCGACGTGGGCGTCTACGAGATCGTCTTCGCGGTCGGCGACTACTTCGCGGCGCCTCCCGGCGAGGCCGGGGCCGTGCCGTTCCTCGATCGGGTCCCCGTCCGCTTCGGGGTCGCCGATCGGGACGGCCACTACCACGTGCCTCTGCTCGTCTCCCCCTGGGCCTACAGCACCTACCGCGGCAGTTGAGCCGGACGCGAGGAGGGAGGAACGATGGCGGCGGCAACGGACCGAGCCGCGCGGGCGATGGAGCGGTGCGAGGCGTTGAACGCGTTCAGCGAGGAGCCGGCACGGCTAACGCGCCGCTACGGGACGCCGGCCCTGCGGCAGGCGATGAACGCGACCGAGGGCTGGCTACGATCAGCCGGGATGACGACCCGCCGGGACGCGCTCGGGAATCTGATCGGGCGCTACGAAGGAGCAACGCCTGGAGCGCCGGCGCTGCTGCTCGGCAGCCACCTCGACAGCGTCCGCGACGCCGGCAAGTTCGACGGCCCCCTCGGCGTGCTGACGGCGCTGGCGGCGGTGGAAGGGCTCCACGAGCGGCGGGAGCGGTTGCCGGTGGCGGTCGAGGTGATCGCCTTCGCCGACGAGGAGGGGGTCCGCTTCCGGACCGCGTTCCTCGGCAGCTCGGCGTTCGTCGGCAGTCTGGAGGCGAGCAAGCTCGAGGCGGTCGACGACGACGAGGTGTCCCTGCGGGAGGCGATCGCGGCGTTCGGCGGCGACCCGGACGCGGTGGCACGGGGCGAGGGCGGGCTCGGGCCGGCGGTCGGCTGGGTCGAGGTCCACCTCGAGCAGGGGCCGAGGCTGGAAGGGCTGGGGCTGCCGGTCGGGGTCGTCTCGGCGATCGTGGGGATGAACAAGGTCGCGGTCGCGTTCGAGGGGGAGGCGGGACACGCCGGCACGGTGGCGATGGACCGGCGGCGAGACGCCCTGGCCGCGGCGGCCGAATTCGTCCTGGCGGCCGAAGCGGCGGCGCGGGCGACGGCGGGCCTGGTCGCCACCGTCGGCCAAATCGCGGCCGAGCCGGGGGCGAGCAACGTGATCCCCGGTCTGGTCCGGCTGAGCCTCGACCTGCGGCACCCGGCCGACGGCGTCCGCGCCGCGGCGCGGGTGGACCTGGAGGAGGCGGCGCGGGCGATCGGGGCGCGGCGCGGGGTCGGCGTGGCGTGGGAGCGGTTGACCGACACACCGGCGACCCCCTGCGATCCGGCGCTCACCGACCGTTTGGCCGCGGCCATCGCCGAGTCGGACTCCCCCGTCGAGCGGCTGCCGAGCGGGGCCGGGCACGACGCCGTGGCGCTGGCGCCGCGGATGCCGGTGGCGATGATCTTCGTCCGCTGCGCTGGCGGGGTCAGCCACAACCCGGCCGAGTCGGTGGCGGAGGCGGACATCGCCGTCGCGATCGACGTCCTCGACCGCCTCCTGGGCGCGACCGAAGCGCCTCGGGCGGTGCGGCGGTAGCGCTCGGGGCCGAGCGGGACGCAAGGCGGGCACCCCGACGCTGCGGTTGCCTATACTTCGAGCGTTTCGCGGTGGCGGAGGAGGAGCGACGATGGTCGGCGGCGTAGCGGTGATCGATCGGCAGGGGAAGGTGATGATCCCGGGCAAGATCCGGGAGGCGCTGGGGCTCAGGGAAGGAGACCGCGTCGAGGTGACGCTGGAGCTGGAGAACGGGCACGCCCGTCTGGCCCCCAGCGGCAGCGTCGTCGCCCGCACCGCCGGCATGCTGAAGGGACCGAGGCCGGTCCTCTCGGCGGAGGAGCTGC
>JBBSNJ010000679.1:0-2653 GCA_038232775.1 Thermomicrobiales bacterium | reverse complement strand
GGCCACCTGATCGAGGAACGAGGTGAAGTCGGTGACTCGAGCGGCCAGGGCGAGCGCTCGCCCCCGCCAGCGCGGTTCGTCGCGGAAGATGTGGGCGTAGTCTTGGGTCAAGGTCGCCACGCAGCTCGCGCTGCCGGAGACGATCGCGTCGGCCCGGACCCCTTCGAGCGCCTGGATCGTCTGCCGGGCCATCCGCCTGGCGTGACGGGCGGCTCCGGAGTTCTGGGCCGGCAGACCGCAGCAGTGGAGACCGGGCGGGAAGACGAGCCGCGCCCCGAGCAGGCGGAGCGTATCGGCGATCGCCTCCCCCTGCTCGGGGTAGAGGCGGTCGGTCAGGCAGCCGGGGAAGAGGGCGACCGTCATCCCCGCCGCCCCGTTCGGGACGATCGGGGGAGCGGGCGGGAGCGAGCCGCGGAGGCGGTCGCGCAGCGGTCGCCTCGCGGCGGCGGGCAGCGACCGCCACCGGGTTTGCCGCCGGAGAACCGGCAGCGTCCGGCCGCGGACGAAGCGGCCGCCGCGGGTGAGCGGGAGCTGGGCGCGGCTGCCGAGCCGCGCCAGCAGATCGCTCGTCCGGGGGCGGGCGTAGGCGGCGAGGACGATCCGCGTCGCGAGCGGCAGCCCCTTGCGCTCGACGACGAGGCGGCGGACGTCGAGGATCTGTCGCGGCAGGGGGATGCCGACCGGGCAGACCGTCTCGCAGGCGTTGCAGGAGAGGCAGAGGCTCTGGGGGCCGGCGATGGCGTCGAGACCGTCGGCGCCGTGGAGGAAGGGGGTGACGACCAGCCCGATCGCGCCCGTGTAGACGTGGCCGAAGACGTGACCGCCGACCTCGCGGTAGGGGGGGCAGACGTTGGCGCAGGCGGCGCAGCGGATGCAGTGCAGCGCCTCGGCGAACTCGGGGCGGGCGGCCATCGCCCGCCGCCCGTTGTCGACCAGGACGATGTGCAGCTCGTGGCCAGGGGTCGGGCCGGTGATGAAGGTGGTGTAGGAGGTGATCCGCTGGGCGGTGCCGGAGCGGGCCAGCAGTCGGAGCTGGGTCGCGGCGTCGGCCATCGTCGGCAGCAGCTTTTCGATGCCGGCCAGCACGACGTGGACCGGGGGCAGCGAGGAGCAGAGCCGGCCGTTCCCCTCGTTGGTCGACATCATCACCGTGCCCGTCTCGGCGATCAGGGCGTTGGCGCCGGTGATCCCCATCCCGGCGGCGAAGAAGACCTTGCGGATCTCGTCGCGGGCGACCCGGACCTGCTCCCCGATGTCCTCGCGCGAGACGGAACGATTCAACGCCCGCGAGAAGACCTCGCCGACCTCCGCCCGCGAGAGGTGGACGGCGGGCATCACCATGTGGCTCGGCCGCTCGGCCCGGAGCTGGACGATCCACTCCCCAAGGTCGGTCTCGACTGTCTCGACTCCGCGCGGCGCGAAGAAGTGGTTGAGGTCGATCTCCTCGCTGACCATCGTCTTCGACTTGGCGATCAGCTCGACGCCGTGCCGCTCGGCCAACTCGGCGACGATCCGGTTGGCCGCCGCCGCGTCGGCCGCGTGGTGGACGTGGGCACCGGCCGCGTGGGCGGCCGCCTCGAAGCGTCCCAGCTCCTCGTCGAGACGCGCGACGACGTCGGTCTTGACCGCCTTCAGGTGCCCCCGCAGCGCCTCGAAATCGATCTCCTCGACGGCGGCGCCGCGTGCCTGCCGCCACGACTGTTGGAAGTTGGTCAGGTTGCGGGCCAGGCGCGGGCTGTCGAGCGCGTCGTCGTAGCGCGCGGCGAACGGACGGGGCACGTTGCCGTGGCCCGCGTCGGGGTGATCGAGCATCGCCTCGGCGCTCGCCTCGGCGGCCGTGGGAATCGCCATCGGGGTCGGTGTCCTTTGGTCCAACTCGGGTTCGCTCGGGAGAGGTCGGTCGAGGCGGCGCTCGCCGCGCCTCAGCCGGCGGGCGCTTCCTCCTCCCAGAAGAGGTGGCGGAACTCCTCGGCGTCGTAATAGCCGACGAGATTGACGATCCGGCCGTTGCTGGCGCGGACGATCGCGACCTGCTCGGAGATCAGCTCCCGACCGAGATGGGCAGCGTACTCGCGGATGACGAACTGGACCGCCGCCCGGTCGTCGACCGCGATCACGTCGACGACCTCCCAGCGGGCGGTCGGGTAGGAGGAGACGACGGTGCCGAAGTAGGCGACGATCTCGTCGGCCGGGCGGACGACTTCGCGGTGCGGCAGGGCGCGGAAAGAGGCGTGGTCGGCCAGGGTCGCCCGCAGCCGACGCGGGTCGCGGGCGTCGATGGCCGCGAAGAACTCCCGGCCCAGCGTCTCGACCGGCGGCCGCGCCGCGCCGAATCCGTCGCCTTCCATTGGCTCCGTCACCGGGTCGTCAGCGGAGCGAGCGGCAGGAGGACGTCGAGGTGGACGCGCGAGGCGGCGGTGATCCCATCCCGAACCCCCGAGAGGTCGAGTGCTCGATCCAGCTCGGAGAGAACTTGGAGGTCGTGGGCGAGCAGCGTCTCGGCCAGGAGTCGGGGAGTGACGTCGCGGTCGCGCCGGCTGATGCCGACCAAGGTCCAAGCTTGGTCGGGCAGGCTGCGCAGCAGCGAACCGGTGCTCTGGCGGAGACGCCGGAACTCGGCCATCACTTCGAGCGCCGACACCGCCTGGTCGTC
>JBBSNJ010000678.1:0-2655 GCA_038232775.1 Thermomicrobiales bacterium | reverse complement strand
GGGGGTGAGGGCGTCTCTCCGGGAAGCGGCAGCGATCACCCGGATTTCGTCCCATCTGGAGTTCTGGGGGGTGGTCGCGGGCAAACGGTGGCGATCAACTGGATTCCAGAGGACCCGCTCGGACAGCCGGTGACGAGTGGGCCGGTTCCGCCTGTGGCGGAGCGACGTTGCGCCGTGCTCGGTTAGGTGCGGCGGTGGGCGGGGCGGCGGGGGACGGCCTCGGGGGGCCGAGCGGGGGCGGTTCGCCGCCGGTTGTGCCGGTGGTAGGCGGCGGCGAGTCCGAACAGGAGCAGGCTTCCCCAGAGGAACCCGCCCACCACGTCGCTCGGCCAGTGGGCGCCGGTGCGGACGCGGGCGAGGCCGGTGAGGAGGATCAGGGCCAGGGCGAGCGCCCGCGCGGCGCGGACGGCGGGGCCCGACGGGAGGAGCGCGGGGGCGATCACGGCGAAGGAGCCGAAGAGGAGGACGGCGCCGAGGGCGTGGCCGCTGGGGAAGCCGAGGCCAGGGGCCCGCTCGATGACGCGGACGAGGTCGGGGGTGGGGCGGGGGCTGCCGAAGATCGCTTTCAGCAGCGGCGACGCCAGCCGGAGGAAGGCGGCGGCGGCGACGATCATGGCTTCCGCGCGGCGGCCGCCGGCCAGGAGCAGACCGAGGGCGGCGAAGGTGAGGACCAGCACGGCCGGGACGGTCTGGCCGAGCCAGGTCAGGGCCTCGGCCGCGGGGTCGGCGCCGGGGAGCGGCGCCTGCTGGATGGCGCGGGCGACGGGGACGTCCCAGGCGAGGACGCCGGGGCCGGCGGCAGCGGCCGAAAGCGCGATCGTCGCCCCGGTCAAGACGGCGAAGAGGAGAAGTGCGCGGAGGTTTCTCATCGTCGGGGCATGTCCGGTTCGCGTTCGAGGGCGAAGGCGACGTCGGGCGCGGCGGGCTCTCGTCGCTGATCGTCGCCGCCCTTGGCTCGGGCCAGTGCAGCGCCGTCAGCCGCGGCGCCGGCGCGGGATCGGGTGCAGCCGGGGGCGGGGCGCATCAGATGGAGTCCCGGTGATCGCTCTCGCTTCCTCGATGGCAGCCCTCGTAAGGAAGCCGGGTGAATACTCCCGCTCGCGGCTGGTGGAGGTTCTCTCCTCTCCCGCGCACGGGACCGGCGCAAGGGGGGCGGGGGTGAGGGCTTCTTTCCGGGAAGCGGCAGCGATCACCCGGATTCCGTATCACCCCTTTGGCTCCGCACAGGACCAATGCCCGACCTCTTGCCCGAGCGCGGGAGAGGGGAGGAGGACCAGCTTCTGATGGCGGCACGGTTCGACCCGATTCCGGATCAGGCGGCGCGGGCCGAGGCCAGCGCCGCCCCCTCGACCAACGCCCGGAGCTTCGCCCAGCAGATCGCGGAATGGATCGCCCCGAACCCGGCGCAGGTGCCGAAGCCGCAGTCGGTGCCGGCGATCACTCGTTCCCAGCCGACCAGGGCGACGAAGCGACCGAGGCGCTCGGCGACCAGCTCGGGGTGTTCGACGAAGTTGGTCGTCGTGTCGATCACGCCCGGGGCTAGCACCTTGTCGGCCGGCAAGAGGACTTCCCCCCAGACCCGCCACTCGTGGGCGTGGCGCGGGTCGGCCGCCTCGAACAGGATCGTCCGCGGCTTGGCCTTGAGCGCCGTCGGCAGGCTCGTGGCCAAGGGGACGTCGTGGGTGTGCGGCCCCTCGTAGTTGCCCCAGCAGAGATGGAGGCGGACGCGCTCGGCCGGCGCGGTGGCGAGGGCGGCGTTCAGGGCCTCGACCCCCGCCTCGGCGCGGCGGACGAAGGCGTCGTCGTCGAGGTCGCGGAACCTGATGTGCCGTCCCATCGCCAGGTCGGGACAATCGACCTGGCGGTCGAACCCGGCGGCGACGATCGCCTCGTACTCGGGACGCATGGCGTCGGCGAACGCCGCCAAGTAGGCGTTGTCGGAGGGGTAGTAGCGGTTCGGCTGGAAGACCGCGATCACGCCCGGCGAGGCCGCGTTGACGAAGGCGCCGGCGACGCTGACCCCGCCGAGCGCGGCGCGCAGGCGGGCGAGATCGCCCGCCAACGGGGCCAAGTCCTTCGATGCGATCGGTCCGGTGCAGACCGGGCGCAGGTAGCGCGGGGTGCCGCCGGCCGCGGCCAGCTTGTCGCGGTACTCGGGGAAGTCGTCCAGGTCCTGGGGCGTGGCCCGCGGCACCTCGCCCGGCTCGAAGCCGGAGAGGCGGTGGCGGACGTAGGTCGCGTAGCTAATCTTGCTCATCTCGCCGTCGCTGACGAGATCGATCCCCACCTCGGCTTGGCGGGACACGACGTCGTTGACGGCCGCGGCCATCGTCTCGTTGTACCGCCGGCGGTCGATCGGGTCGCCCCGGTCTTCGGCGAAGAGGAGATCGACGACCGCTTGCGGTCGCGGCAGGCTGCCAACGTAGGTGGTCGGGATGCGGGCGGGGTGGCCCATCGTCGCTCCTAGGATGGGGAGGGAACCACCGGCGACGACGCCGGGCCGTCGAGCTCGGCCCGGAGGCGCTCGCGGAGCTCGGCGTAGTTGGCCGGCGGGAGCATCTTGCCCGAGGCGTCGGCTTCGAAGCCGTACTCGGCGGCCTGACGGACGACCTGGGGCGACCAGATCGGATCTTTCGAGACGAAGACGGGGTGCGG
>JBBSNJ010000677.1:0-2662 GCA_038232775.1 Thermomicrobiales bacterium | reverse complement strand
GGCCGCCTCGTCCCCGTCGAGACCCTCGTCGGCGCTACCCGTTGGCTCCTCGGCCGGACCGGGGATCTCGCCGGCCGCACCGTCGTCGTCACCGCCGGCGGTACCCACGAACCGCTCGATCCCGTCCGATTCCTCGGCAACCGCTCCAGCGGCGCCATGGGCTTCGCCCTCGCCCAAGCCGCGCTCGACCGCGGCGCCGAGGTCCGGCTCGTCACCGGCCCCACCAACCTCGATCCCCCCTACGCGGCCGCCGTCACCCGCGTCGAGACCGCCGCCGAGATGCTCGCGGCGGTCCGCGCCGCCACCGCAACCGCCGACGCCCTCGTCATGGCCGCCGCCGTCGCCGACTACCGTCCCGCCTCCCCGTCGCCGTCCAAGATCAAGAAACGCTCCGCTGGCGACCAGCGCTCCCTCGAACTGGTCGAGAACGTCGACATCCTGGCGGCGGTCGATCGTCCGAATCTGGTCAGGATCGGTTTCGCCGCCGAGACCGATCACCTCGAACGCCACGCCGTCGAAAAACGGCGGGCCAAAGGGCTCGCCTTGCTCGTCGCCAACGACGCCGTCGCCACCATCGGCAGCGATCACAGCACCGCCCTCCTCGTCGACGCCGACGGCGCCGTCGAGCGCCTCCCCATGCTCGCCAAGACCGACCTCGCCGCGATCATCATCGAGCGCCTCGGCGCCCTCCTCCCACCGCCTCGGCCAGCCAAAGACCGATGATCGCGCCGCCGCGCCTCGGCCGCCGTGGTCCAGAAGTCCTCCGCTCCCAGTTGGCGCTGGAGGTCGCCCTCGTCACCTACTCCGGGGTCACGGCCCTCCTCTTGACTCGGGTCCTCTTCAAGATCGCGGCCGTCAGCCCGCTCGCTTGGTCCGGATCGACGGTCTATGCGCTCAGCGACCCGCTCCTCTTTCCCTTCCGTTTCGTCGCACCCGCCAGCCGTCCGGTCTTCGCCGGCGCGACCCTAGGGGAGATCACCCTCCTCGGTTTCCTCGCCCTCCTTCCCCTCGCCCTCTCGATCCGGCACCGCCCCGCGTAAGGCCCGGCCGGTTGTCCCGCCGGAGGTCTCGCCCCTCCCGATCTTGGTCCATTAATCAATACCAGTCGAAACCAGACGGCTCCGCGCGATGCGCGCCGCGCGGCCAAGACCCCGAGTATTCTTCCGCATGCCTCCCCCGGCCCAGGCGTCGTCCGGGGCTGCCCAGGGGCGACGGCGCCGACCGCCGCCGGCGAACATCAGATGAGGAGCAAGAAACGACCATGATGCGGAACACCGTCCGGGGCATCCTCGGCTTGGTCCTAGCAGCCGCCGCGACGTGGCTCGCCAACTTCATCGTCGACAAGGTCTTCGGCCCCGAGGACGAGGCGAGCGCGGCCTAGGCGCCGACCGCCCCGGCGCGGACGATGACCGCCGTGGACCCTGCCCTCGCGAGCGAGCGCCCGCTGCGCGTTGCCGTCGTCGCCAACCCGGCCACGCGGCGCGACGCCCGTCTCGTGCTCCGCGCGATCCGCGCCGAGGCGCCAGCGGAGACCGAGATCGACGCGGTCCTCAGCCGCTTCCCTGGCGAAGCGAGTGTCCTCGCCCGCGCCGCGGCCGAGCGGGCCGACTTGATCGTGGCGGTCGGCGGCGACGGCACCGTCGCCGACGTCGCCAGCGGCATGCTCGACTCTGGCGTGCCCCTCGGCATCATCCCGGCCGGATCGACGAACATCATCGCCCGCGAGCTCCGCATCCCGAACCGAACGACCGCCGCCGCTCGCCTCCTGTTCGGGCGTCACCGCCTCGCCCATCTCGACGTCGGTCGCTGCGGCGACCGCTCGTTCCTCCACATGGCCGGAGCTGGGCTCGACAGCCACTTCTTCCACCAGACCGACCCCGCGCTGAAGCGCCGCCTCGGCTGGCTCGCCTACCTCCCAGCCGGGTTGGCTGCCCTGCGGCTCCCACCCAGTCGGTTCGAGATCGTGGCCGACGGCGAGGCGATCAGCGCGGTCTCCTCCCTCGTCCTGGTCGCCAACGGTGGCTCGGTCATCTCGCCCCTGCTCCGTCTCCATCCCGAAATCCGGCACGACGACGGCTGGCTCGACCTCCTCATCTTCGAGGCCACGACGCCGCCGCAGATCGCGGCCACGATCGCCCTCCTCGCCGCTGGTTCGCTCCATCGCTCGCCCCACCTGCGCTGGAGCCGAGCCCGTCGGGTCGAGATCGACGCCCACCCCCAACTGCGCCTCGAGCTCGACGGCGACGTGGTCGCCGAGACCCCGGCCACCATCTCCATCTCCCCCGGCGCCCTCCCGGTCGTCGCCCCGGCCTGACCGCGCCGGGAAGGCCGCACGGACGTCGGACGCTCCGGCGGCCTCTTTGGCGGGGGCGCCAGTCGCATGAAGTCCGGGTGATCGGTTCCGGTTCCCTGGGGATGGATTCCCATCCCTTCGGCGCTCGGCGGATCGGCCTCGCCCGGCCCTAACGGTCCTTTGTTGCAACATCGGCGTGGGTCTATCGGGGACGCCGCTGAGTCACAGGACGGGACGCTATGCTCCCGGTTTCGGCTCACGGAGTCGCCTTGGATCGCCCTCAAGGCCCCGTCTTGAGCGCGGTCCGCAACGTACTGCTCATACGGAATCCGGTTGAACTCTGGTGCTCCGGCATTTGGGAGCGGCTCC
>JBBSNJ010000676.1:0-2665 GCA_038232775.1 Thermomicrobiales bacterium | reverse complement strand
CGGTCCGGCCGCCGCTGCCGTCGCCCGCGCCACCGAGGGGAAGGTGGGGCATCGCCCCCTCCCGCGCTCGATCACTCCGGTTTCGTCGGCCGCTTCCACTCCAGCACGAACGGGCGATCCCGCCCGACCGTCAGAAACTGCTCGAAGAGGGGGAGGGCGTCGGCGGCCGGCGGGGGCGGTTGCAGCTTGACGTACATCGCCTCGCCGTTCGGGAAGACGAACGTCGGCGTACCGAAGGCGCCGTGCCGCTCCCGCGCCTCGGTGAAGTCCTCGCCGATCGTCGGCAGCCCCGAGCGGTCGCCCAAGTCCCGCTCGAAGGCGGCCCGGTCGAGCCCGACCGAGTCCGCTACCTCCAGCAGCGTTTGGCGCTTGCCGTGGTCCTTCCCGTCTTTGTGCTTGGCCCGCAGCAAGGCGTCGTGGAAGCGGTCGAACGCCGCCTCGCCTTGCTTGCGGGCGGCCATCGCCGCCTGGAAGGCCGGTCGTCCCCGGCTCCGGTGGCTGTCGGGCTGCTCCCAGAGCTTCCACTCCGGCCCCTCCGCCGAGTTGACCTGCTCGAGCGGGAAATAGCGCCAGTTGACCGTCAGCCGGTCGCCCATTTGGTCCTTGACGTCGTGCAGCCAGACCGCTGCGCTGTAGACGAACGGTCAGCCATAGTCGAAGAAGACGTCAATCGCGATCTTGTCCTCGGCCATGGTTCATCCTCTCTCGGCGAGCCGAATGCCTCCCCCTATGGAAACCGCGGACGCGCCCCCTGTCAACCGCGGGGCGCCGACCGCAGCCGTCGGCGACGCGGTGACGTCCGTCGTCGACCCTGGCGACCAGCTTCCGAGAGCGGTGAACGCTCGCCCAGTCGGCCCGCTTCAAGCGTCGGCCGGCCCCTCGGCACGACCTGAGTCCTCGTCCTCCGGCACGTCGGCCGCCCGCCTTCTCCCCCCGGCGGAGGCGATACTGCTGGCGGCATCCGCCAGCGGCAGCGCCGCCCAGGCCGCGGCGACCTGCGCTTCGGTCTCGGCCCGCTGGCCGCCGTTGTCGATCACGGCGTCGGCTGCCGCCAGCTTCGGCCCCAGGGGAGACTGAGCGGCGACTCGCCGCTCCGCTTCCTCCCGGTCAAGCCCGTTGCGGGTCATCAGCCGCTCGACTTGCGTCGCCCGCCCGCAGACGACGACCCAGATCGCGTCGCACTCCTCCCCGAAGCCCCCCTCGACCAGCTTGACCGCATCGACCGCGACGACCGGCGCCGC
Source organism: Thermomicrobiales bacterium (assembly GCA_038232775.1). Classification (GTDB taxonomy): domain Bacteria; phylum Chloroflexota; class Chloroflexia; order Thermomicrobiales; family UBA6265; genus JBBSNJ01. Next base: position 1,424 of record JBBSNJ010000676.1, on the reverse strand, counting down.
GGCCGCGGCGATCCGCCGCCGCAGCTCCTCGACCACCGGCGGGTGGGTCAACCGGTCGAGGTCGGCCAGCGCCACCGGGTCGGCAAACACGATCGCGCCCAGTGCTCGTCGGTCGATCGTCCCGCCGGGGGCGACGACGCCGTCGCCGAATCGCTCCCCCAACGCCCGGAATAGCGGTCGTCCCGGTCGGATCAGGTCATGGTAGACCGCGTCGGCGTCGATCGTCGCCGCCCCCTGCGCCGCCAGCATCTCCGTCACGGTGCTCTTGCCGCAGGCGATGCTGCCGGTCACCCCTAGGACGAACGGCTCCGTCATCCCAGCGCCGGCCGCGGACGCCGGGGGGACGCGGCGGCGCCTCGGCTGCGCTCCGAAGTCCGGCCGGGAGCCCTCACCGGGCGGCGCCGGCGAGCGTCTCGACCTGCGCCGTCAGCCCTTCCCACCGCGCGTAGGCCGCCTCTAGCTCGCCCTGGGCCTTCTCGTACTCGACCCCGAGACGCGCCACCGCCTCCCCGTCGGCGTCGATGCCCGCGATCGTGATCGCGTCGCTCAGCTCGTTCAGCTTCCCTTCGAGCTTGCCGATCTCCCGCTCGACCTGGGTCAAGGTCCGCTGCGTCTTGCCGTCGGCGGGTCCCGGCGATCGGAGAGCGCCGAGCACGGGGCCGCCGGCGCCGGCGCCCGCGACGAGCGGCGCTAGCTGCGCCTCCGCGGCGACCGCCGTCTTCCCGTTTTCCTTGCGCTCCTTGGCCGGTGCCTCCGGCCGCCGGCCGAGCTTGCGCTGGTATTCGGTGTAGTTGCCGAGCTGACTGCGGACGCTCCCGTCCTCGATCGCCCAAATCCGGGTCGCCAGCCGGTCGATGAAGAACCGGTCGTGGGAGACGAACAAGATCGAGCCGTCGAACCCGGCCAACATCTCCTCCAACGTCTCCCGCGTCCGGATGTCGAGGTGGTTCGTCGGCTCATCGAGGATCAGCAAGTTCGCCTGCTGGAGCAGCAAGACCGCGAGCGCGAGCCGGGAGCGCTCGCCGCCCGACAAGCTGCCGACCGTCTTGAAGGCGTCGTCGTCGCTGAAGAGGAAGCGACCGAGGTAGGTCCGCGCCGACTCCTCGCCCATCGGCTGAGCGCCGAGGATCACGCCCAGTGGCGTCCCGTCGAACGGCAGCGACTCGTGCCCCTGGGCGTAGTAGCCGACCTTGACGTTGACGCCGAAGCTGAGCCGCCCCTTCAGCGGCGGCACCTCGCCGACGATCGTCTTGAGCAGGGTCGTCTTGCCGCTGCCGTTCGGTCCGATCAGGCCGACCCGCTCGCCCCGTTCCAACCGTAGCTCGGGCGTCGACAGCAATTGGTGCGGCCCGTCCTCGCCGGCCCAGCCGATCCGCAGCGGCGAGAGGGTCAGGACGTCTCGGCCGCTGCGGACGGCGGGGTTG
>JBBSNJ010000675.1:0-2666 GCA_038232775.1 Thermomicrobiales bacterium | reverse complement strand
CGCCGCTGCCGGCCGAGCCCAGTCTCGTCTTCGTCGGCCGGCACGTACCGGAGAAGCGGGTCGGAGCGCTGGTGCCAGCGATCGCGGCGGCGCGGCGGCAGCTGCCGGCGCTGCGGGCGATCCTGTTCGGCGACGGGCCGGAGCGGGAGGCGGTCGCCCGGTTGGTCGCCGAAGCGGGGCTATCGGAGGTGATCGAGCTGCCGGGCTTCGTCGACCAAAGGCGGCTGGACGCCGCGCTACGGCGGGCGCTCTGCCTGGTCCTGCCGTCGCGGCGCGAAGGGTACGGCCTGGTCGTGGTCGAGGCGGCGGCGCGCGGAGTGCCCAGCGTCGTCGTCCGCGACTCGGACAGCGCGGCCTCCGAGCTGATCGAGGAGGGGGTCAACGGCTTCGTCGCCCCCTCCGCCTCGGCGGCGGACCTCGCCTCGGCTATCCTTCGCGTCCACGCGGCGGGCGAGGAGCTGCGGCAGGCGACGGCGCGGTGGTTCGCGGCCAACGCCGGCCAGTTGTCTCTAGAAGGGTCGCTGACGGCGGTGGTCGACGCCTACGGGAACGGCACCGGCACGGAACGCTCCGACGCCCCTCACCCGGACTGACGCGGCGAGGTCGCGCTCCGTTCGGACCGAACGGGGCGGCTGGCCCGCCCGAGCGCCCGCTCGCTGACACGACAACGGCAAGGCGCCGCCGTTGGTTGATCGGGCGGGAGAGAAGGCGAGCACGATGGCCCACGCCGCCGACCGAGTTCCCGCCCACCTCTCCAGCGCCGTCCGGCGGGGAGAACGCGTCCGCGCCGCGGTGCGGCGGCGAGCCCTCGGGCGGTGGCTGGCGTGGGGCGCCCTGCTGGTTGTCGTGCTGCTGGGGGTCTGGACGCCGGCGCGACGGACGGGGGACGCCCACCAGTACCACGCGATGGCCGGCGCCCTGGCCGATCTCCGGCCGCCCGCCCTCACCGCCGCCGAGACCGCCGCCTATCAAGCCTGGCTCGGCGCTCAGCCGGCGGCGAGCGGCTTCCCGGCCGGCGTGCCGGCGGTCGAGCAGCCGGTCCTCGTCCGCGGCGGGCGGCAGGAATTCTCCCACTTTTGGGTCTACCCGCTGCTGGCGGCGCCGTTCGTGGCCGCGACCGATCGCTTGGGCCTGCACCGGTCCGACGCATTCTTGGCCGTCAACGCCCTGCTGCTCGCGGCCGTGGTCTGGGCGATCGGGCGCTGGAGCCGACCGGTGGTCGCCCTCCTCCTGCTCGGCTCGCCGCTGATCTGGTTCGTCGACAAGGCGCAGGTGGAGGTCTTCACGGTCGCGACCCTGGCCCTGGCGATGGTCGCGGCCGGGCGTGGCGCCTACCTCTGGGCGGCGTTCTTCGGGGCGGTGGCCTCGACCCAGAATCTGCCCCTCGCCGCGACAGTGCCCCTGTTCTGGGCGGCGGGGCTGATCGAGCGGCGGCGGGACCACGCCCTGACGGCGGAGGCGCGGCCTGAGTCGGCTCGTCCCGGTCGGACACAGATTCGCGGACTCGTGCCGATCCGGCAGGGTCCCGGCGGGCGTGGTCCGCTCTGGGGCCAGGTGGCCCTGGTCGCGGCGACGGTCGTCGTGGCGGGGCTCCAACCGGTCTACTACGTCTGGAAGCTCGGGGTCGTGACGCCGCAGGCGTTGAACGGTGGCATCTCGGCCGGTGTCCCCTCGCCGGCCCGTTACCTGGCGCCGCTGGTCGATCTCAACCTCGGGCTGCTGCCGTGGGCGCCGTTGCTGGGCGTGCTCGTGCTCTGGGGGGCAGTTCTGCTGGCGGCGCCCGGTCCGGAAGGGGCGCCGTGGCGGTCGCGGCGGCTGCGGCTAGCGGGCGGGTGCGGCGCCCTGCTCGGAGCCTGGTTCTTGGCCGCGGTCGCGCAGACCAGCAACGTCAACAGCGGCGGCACCGTCCACGTCAGCCGCTACGCGCTCTGGCTGCTGCCGCTGGCGATACCGTTCCTCGAGGCCGCGGCGCGACGATCCGAGGCGCGACTGCCGGCGCTGCTGCCGGCGATCGGGCTGGTCGCCTTCGTCGGCTACGCCATCATCTTCCGGCCGGACCTGCCGGAGCGCTACGTGGTGCCGTCGCCGCAGGCAGAGTTCGCCTGGAGCTGGCTGGGAGGAACCTACCGACCCGTGCCGGAGATCTTCTTCGAGCGGGAGCTGGGGGTGGACGGGGGCGTCACCGGGTCGGAGGCGAATCGGGACTGTACCCTGCTGCTGCTCAGCGCCGGAGCGCCGGATCCCGACTGTCCTCTGACCGAGGCAGAGCAGACCGAGGTCGCTCGGCTCTACGAGGCAGGGTGGCGGGCCGTCTGGGTCGGGCGACCGGGGCGGCTGGGTCTGGGCGGCGGCGGGGTCAACGGGGCGCTCCGGCAGTGACCCACCCCTCGATGAGCGACTTCGTCTACCTCGGCCGGCGGCAGCGCGCGTCTGACAGCGCCGTACTCCACCGTCGAGACGGACCGGAAACGCGCCGGCGGCGAAGAACGCCCGCCGCCAGGGAGGCGCGGACGGGTCCGGCCACGATGGCCCGGAACGACCGAGGCGCTGCTCCGAACGGTACGATGCTTCTGCCAGGGAACAAGTGGCCCCGGTCGGTGGATCGCCGCCCGCGGTCGTCGCGGCTCGGCGGTCGTCGCGGCCCGGTCGGAGATAGCGGACAGCTG
>JBBSNJ010000674.1:0-2667 GCA_038232775.1 Thermomicrobiales bacterium | reverse complement strand
CTCCGGGCCTTCGCCGCGATCGTGCTGGTCGGCGTCATCTGCGGCGTGACCGGGACGTTCGTGACGCTGCGGGGGCTGGCGTTCATGGGGGACGCGCTCGCCCATGCCATCTTCCCCGGCGTCGTGATCGCCTTCGTCCTCGGCGGCAACTTCCTCGTCGGCGCCTTGATCGCCGCCGTGCTCGTCTCGCTCGGGGTCGGCGCGGTCGGGCAGAGCGAGCGCCTCAGCAACGACACCGCGATCGGGGTCTTCTTCGCCGGAGCGTTCGCGCTCGGGGTGGCGATCATCTCCGCCCAACCGACCTACACCCGCGACGTCGCGAGCTTCCTCTTCGGCTCGATCCTCGGCGTCTCGCGGGGCGATCTGGCGTTGACGGCGGCGGTCGGGCTCGGGGTGCTGGCGGCGATGCTCCTCTTCCGGCGGGAGCTGGTCGCGGTCGCCTTCGACCGGACGTTCGCGCGGGCGGCGGGGCTCAACCTCTGGGGGTGGGACCAGCTCTTCCTGGTCCTCTTGTCCCTGGCGATCGTCGTCTCCCTACAGACGGTCGGCAACGTCCTCGTGCTGGCGATGCTGGTGACGCCGGCGGCGACCGCTCGCCTGCTGACCGACCGGCTGCCGACCACGGTCGGCCTGGCGGCGCTGATCGGCGCCGGCTCGGGTCTGGTCGGCCTCTCCCTCTCCTACCACCTGGGGATCGCCTCCGGGGCGAGCGTGGTGCTGGTGGCGACCGCCCTCTTCGGCCTGACCTTCCTCTTCGCCCCGCGAACCGGGCTGGTGACGGGGGCGGTCGGCCGTCGCCTCCACCACCCTCACCCGGAGCGGGACGCGTTCCCAGCCGGGGCTGGCAGCGCCGGCGGCGAGGGGGCGGTGCCGCCCCGCCCCGCCCCGCGCTGATCGGATGCGGACCGGGTACGAGCGCCTCCGTTCTCCGAGCGGGGAGCGCGGGATCCCGGACGCCGGGGCGGTTTCGTCACCGCGCGGGGGCGACGGGTCCGTTGCCCTCGTATATGACATCGGCTACTATCGCCGGTGTCGGCATGGGTACGCCGATCTCGACCCGCGCGACGTCGCGGGTATCGGGTCGAGCGTCAGCGTTTCGGGGCGGGTCGGTCGCTCGCCCCCGGTGGAGGTCACGGTGGACGCGGAGCTGCAGCAGGGAACGGTCAAGTGGTACGACCCGGTCAAAGGGTACGGCTTCATCGCGCGCGATGACGGGGGGGCGGACCTGTTCGTGCACCGCTCAGCGGTCGGCTACGAGGGGGTCGACGAGGGGGATCGGGTCGAGTTCGCGGTCGGCTCCGGCCAGAAGGGGCCGTCGGCGGATCGGGTCCGGGTGATCGAGAAGAACCCGGACCCGCAGCCGCGGCGGTCGGAAGGCGGGGGCGCCGGCGGCGACCGCTTCGCCGTCGATCCGGCGACACTGGCCGACATGCCGCTCGCCCGCGGCACGGTCAAGCGCTACGACTTCGAGAAGGGCTACGGCTTCATCGCCCGCGAGGACGGCGGCGACGACGTCTTCGTCCACCGCACGGCGGCCCTGCCCGACTCGATCGGGATCGGGGACGTGGTCGAGTTCCGCCTCGGCACCGGGCCGAAGGGGCCGCGGGCCGAAGGCGTGCGGATCGTCGAGCGCGGGTCGTCCAGCGGCGGCGGCGGCTACGACTCGGGCGGCTACGGCGGCGGCTACGGCGGCGGCAGCGGCGGCGGCAGCGGCGGCGGCGGCGACTACGGCGGCGGCGGCGACTACGGCGGCGGCGGCGGGCGCGACTGGTAGCGGGAACGCCCGCCCAGGGAGAGCGTCGAAGCCGGGCTGCTCCCCTCCGGGGGGCACCGGGATCGAGACCGGCACCGGTGGCTGACCACCGGTGCCGGTCGTCGTGTTTTCGGGCTGATACGGTATCCGCGAGAACACGTCGTCTTCCCGCGGCGGCAGCCGGCCCTCACCCCCGCCCCCGCTCCCGGTGCACGGGCCAGGGACGAGGGGGAGGGTGGTCGCGGACCGCCGGAGGAACCCCCAACCATTCACCCGGATTCCGTATGAGTCGGGAGCGCTCCGCCGCGGCTGGCGGTTTCGTTGCTGTGGTCCGGGGCATCGAGACGGGCGGCAGCGCCCTGTTCGAGCCAGGGGGAGGGGGCCAGGGGGTTCCGGCCCTGGGCGGCAGGTCCTCCGCGCCAGCGAGGGGAAGGAGAACCAGCGTGAAGGTCGCTTACGTCTTCAGCACGTCCGGCAACACCGCCTCGTACAAGCTGGGGAAGATGATCTTGCCCCAGCTCGAAGAGGATCGCCACGGGGTCGAGGTGGTCGGGATGTTCTTCTTCGACGACAACACCTACCTGCTGCGTCGGGGCGACCCGCTCGGGGAGCGGCTGGGAAAGGTCGCCAAGGCCCAGGCGATGCTGCTGATGCTCTGCGACCAGTGCGCCGAGGCCCGGGGGTTGGCGGAGCGGGGTGGCGACGGCTACCGCCCGCTCGACGTCGTCGCCGGGGTCCAAGTCGGGTGCTTCCCCGACCTCTACGCGGCGCTGGCCGGCACCCCCCCCGATCAGGTGATCACGCTCTAGGCGAAAGACGGCAGACGGCAGACGGCAGACGGCAGTTGCCAGTTGCCAGTTGCCCAATGCTCGTCGTCTGGCGTCTGGCGTCTGGCGTCTGGCGTCTGGCGTCTG
>JBBSNJ010000673.1:0-2669 GCA_038232775.1 Thermomicrobiales bacterium | reverse complement strand
GCGGCGGCGCTCGGGGTCGCTGAGGGCGAGGTGCTGGGCGCGGCGGAGGAGGACGTTGCCGGAGGCGGGGCCTTCGAGGCGGAGGGCGAAGCGGCCGTTGTGGCGGAGGAGGGTGACGCCGCGGCCGTCGTCGGCGCAGCGGTGGAGGAGGGCGGGGCTGAGGAGGACGTCGCCGAAGCAGACGATGGCGCCGAGCTGGAGGAGGGGGACCTGGAGCTTGGTCTCGCGCTCGACCTCGACCCGGAGGGTGTCGTGGTCGAGGTGGAGGTAGGCGCGGGGGGTGGTGACGTAGAGGGTGTTGAGGAGTTGGCGCATGGGGGCGCTCCTGGGGTCCTGGGTGGCGGGTCGTGGGTGGCGGGTGGCGGGCCTCTCCCCTGGCCGCTCACTGGGAGGTCGGGAGCGGGGGCCGGGGGAAGCGAATGGACGGCGGTCGGCGGCGGTCTGGGGTGATACGGAGTCCGGGTGATGGCTCGCGGTTCCCGGGGAGATGCCCTCACCCCCGACCCCTCTCCCGTGCGCGGGAGAGGGGAGAGCGCCCCTTTGGCGAGAGCGGAGCTGCTCGACTGGACTGCCGATTTACTCGTCGTCGGGGAGGCGGAAGAGGTCGGCTTGGTGGGCGCGGACGCGGGCGGGGGAGGCGGCGAGGGCGGGGAGGCAGGCGTCGAAGAGGGAGCACTTGGGGCAGCGGCGGTCGTTGGGGGCGGGGGGGAGGCGGTCGCCGGCGAGCATGGCGCGGACGGCGGCGGTGGCGTCGGCGACGGCCCGGCGGAGGGGGGCGTCGAAGGCGATCTCGCGGCGGCGGCGGGAGGCGTGGGACCAGACGGCGCCGGCGGGGACGGGGCGGCCGAGCATCTCCTCCAGGCAGAGGGCCTGGGCGCAGAGCTGGAGGGCCTCGTGGGTCCAGTCACGGGCGGGGCCGGACTTGTACTCGACGGGATAGGGGGTGTCGTTAGGGGGATGCCACTCGACGACGTCGGCGCGGCCGGTGAGGCCGAGGCGGTCGGAGAAGAGGGGGAGGGCGCGGGAGAGGCGGACGCCGCGGGCGGTGCCGACCCCGGCCTCGTCGGCGGCGCGGTGGGCGCGGTTGCCGCGCAGGGTGTAGAGGTTCTCGTCGTAGGTCTGCTCGAGGTGGATCAGGGCGCACTGGCGGGGGCAGTAGCTCCAGTGCTCGAGGGCGGAGATGGGGACGAGGTCGTGGTCGGGCCAGGCGGCGATGTCTGAGATGGTCATGCTTGTCGCTCCTGGCGACAAACGAGGGTCGGAATCGGTCTCCCAGCCCTCGATCCTGGCGACCAGCCTACCCAACGAGCCGCGTGAGGGTGACGCCCTCGGGTAGGTTTGCCTCGTCCACGACCACGTTGTAGTCGGCGAACTGCCGGGGAGGAACGGCGTCGGGCGAGACCTGGACGGGTTCGATCGTGATCCCGGCAAAGAGCTGGCGGGCGGGCGCGTTCCCGAGCTTGCTGTCATGGGTGAAGACGTAGAGCCCGCAAACGCCCATGTCGCCACGGCTGGCCGAGCGATCGAACTCGAACAGGTTGCGCAGGGCGTCCCACAACGCTTCCAGATCGTCCGAACCAACGCCCGTCCGATCCGCCAGGAACGGATTGAAGTAGCCGTGCGCGCGGTAGAGGCCGTAGGGAACTATGGTTTTGCGGCCGAACTCGGTGGGACCCGTCTCCATCCGCTTTTCGGTCGTGCGAGCCTGGCGCGTGATGGAAAGGTCGAGCGGGAGGATTCGGTCGATGGAACGAGCAAAGGTCATTTGGAGCGGTCCTCGAACCTGTCCGGCATTGAGTCGGTCTCCTGCCTCACCAGTCGCCAGGACCGCCCCAAACATCCGAATGTCGTAGTAGTCCGCACAGAGCCTGGACTGGAGTTCGGGGATTGGTCGCTTCCCCGCGCGCTCGTCAGCGGTGAGGGCCTTCGTCAGCTCATCCGCGGCCTTCGCCTTGAGGGTGTTGAGAGCGACGGCGCTCTGAATGAAGATGGGGGTGTCTCGTGTCAGGGTAAGGTAATCGCGGACCTTCCGCTTGAGCGCCACGTCGGTCACCATCCCGTGACCGGTCTCTGGATCGATGCGGGGAGTGTTGGCGGCGTCGGGGTCCCCGTTCGGGTTTCCGTTCACGACGTCAAAGAGCAGGACAAACTCTTGCCGCTTCGTTGGGTCCATGACAACGGCGGGAATCTCTTCCATTGGTGCTCTCCTTGGCGACGATTGGGAGTCGGCGTAGACTCTCACCCGGCGTCCGCGGCTGGTGGAGGGTCAGAATCCTCGTGGCTGTCTGGACGCCTGGCCCGGAACCGGGCTCGTTGGTGGTAGAAGCCGAGCCCAAACTCGGCTTGCTCAGGGAGCGACAGGATTTGCGGCATACCGCCAAGGTCGACCAGCGTGGAGACGATCGACTCGACCTCCTGATTGAGCCGTCCTCCTGCTTCCGGAAGGTGTGACGTCGCGGCCAACCGCAACAGGGGAACAAAGGTGGACTTGGGCGCGCTTGAGGTGCCGCCGTAGCTGCGATTGACGATGGTGGTGTCCAAGCGGTGTTGGTGTTGTCGAAAGTGGTACACCTGCTGCGCCTCCTCCAGGACCGCTAGCAAACGGCCGCAGTGGTACCCCCTGCTTCGGAACAGCGGATTGACTTCCTCCATAACCTCCTCCTTCGTGG
>JBBSNJ010000672.1:0-2669 GCA_038232775.1 Thermomicrobiales bacterium | reverse complement strand
TGGGGCGGCGGGTGGCGGATGGTCCCGGCGTCAGCCAGGACGAGTCGGCCCTCAGATGGGCTGGGGGTGGGAAGGAGCAGGGCGGAGTATAGTGCTGAAGGAGGCTGTTTGGAGCCGGCGAAGCATGGAGAGAGGGACGGCGATGAAGCACCGGCTCGAATGGACGCCGACGGAGATCGGGGAGTCGGCCGAGATCCTGCGGCTCGCCGAGGAGGTCCGGGACAGCGAGGAGCCGCGGCTGCTGGAGAAGGACGGCGAGGCCGTCGCCGTGCTGGTGCCGGTGGCGCTGGCCGAGGATTTCGGGCTGCGGGGACCAGTGACCGAGGCCGACCGTCGGGCATTCCGGGAGGCCGCCGGTGGCTGGCGCGGCTTGGTCGATGGGGAACGCTTGATCGAGGAGATCTACGCCCGCCGGCGGTCCGGTGGATCCTGATCGGGTCGTCAAGTACTTGATCGATACGGATTGGGTGATCGACTATCTCAATGGGCGACGGCGGGCGGTGGATCTGCTCGAGGCGCTGGCCGAGGAGGGGACCGGGATCAGTTTGCTGACCATCGGGGAAGTTCACGAGGGCATCCTCGGCAGCGTCGATCCGGTGAGAGCCGGCGCCGTCTTCCAACAGTTCCTGCGGACGGTGCCGGTCCTCCCGCTCGATCAGGGGATCATGCGGCGGTATGGAGAGATTCGGCGCCAACTGCGGGATGCCGGCCAGCTCATCGGGGACTTCGACATCGCGATCGCGGCGACGGCGCTGCACCACGACGTGACGCTGGTGAGCCGGAACCTCGATCACTTCCGGCGCGTTCCCGACCTCCGGATCTACTTGGTCACGTAGCGCGCGTCCGAAGGACATATTGCTCGGGGTGAGGAGCACCGGCCCGGAGCTGCTGGCCGAGGCTCGGTGCAGGCGGCATATCTGGGGCGGCGAGTGCCGGCCTACGCCCTCCTGCAGCCCGCCACCTTGGGTGGGTTTTCGTGTGGCCGTTCGAGATGGCGCAGGTACTCGGGGTGCTTGATGACTGAGCCGAAGGACCCAGTGGACGTCGTTCGCCGTCGGACGGCGGCAAGTATGGGGGGGCTTCATCCGACCCATGCTCGCGCTCGTCTTCGCGCTGCTGTCGTCATCCGTCGGCAGGCCGGTGGTCGTCCGGGCTCAGGGCGGCACTCCCGACCCGGCAGAGTGCCGAGTGGAGCCGCGATCCGTCGCGTCGATCCGCCAAATAATCGCCGCGTTGCCGCCCAAGGTGCCGACCGAGGGCGCCCTGCGGCCGGGGGACATGGTGGAGGTCGGGGGGGGGGGGCGGCGGCGGCGCCGGATGTGACCTTAGACGGGAAGCCCCTGGTCGTCGACGGGACAGTGGTGGCGACCGCGTCGTCGCGGCGTCCGTCCTCCCCATCGAGCCCTCCTCCCGGCGAGCCGGCCGATCCCCAGACCGTGGCGGGGATCACCGACACGGTGAGCGAGCTTGTCGCCTGCGAGAATGGCGGGGATGCTCTGCGCAACTACGCCTTGTTCACCGCCGCCACGCTCCGGCGGCTCTTGGCGAACGTGGTGCCGGCCGGCGACGAGGAGGCGTTTCTCGAGTCGTTGGCCATGTCCGCCCCGCAGTCTGGGGAGCCGAAGGATACGGAACGTGCCCCAATCGTCGAGGACGTGCGGGTGCTGTCCGACGGCCGGGTCGGAGCGCTCCTAACAACCGATCCGGTCAGCTCGGGTGAGTTCCTCGTGTTCGCCAAGGTCGGCGACCGTTGGCTCGTCGACGAAGTTGGCGCCGTTGGACAAGGGGAAGCGTCGGGGACGCCATTCCCGTAGAGTTGAGGCTATCGGTCGCCGTGCCCCACCCGTCTTCGAGAGCGCTGAACCCTGCCTGCGCCCAAAGCCAGGGTACTGAGCACGATGTGCGAGGTGTGAGCGAAGGGGTCAGAACGGCCGCTCTGTGGTCCTAAGCGAGTTGATGGAGGTCTTGGTCGGAGGGGGAGATGGCGGGCACTTGGGAGCGTGGCCATGATCGACCTCATCCTATGGACGAGCCGACGATGGGGCTGGCGCCGGTGATGGTCGAGCGGGTGCTGGCGACGATCGCGACGGTCAACCGGCAGGGGGTGGCGGTCTTCATGGTGGAGCAGAACGCGGCGCTGGCGCTCGGGATCGCGGACCGGGGGTACGTGGTCCAGAACGGGCGGCTGGTGCTGGCGGGCGCCGCCGCCGATTTGCTGGCGGACCCGGCGGTGCAGGCGGCGTATTTGGGGCGGCGGGTGGCGGATGGTCCCGGCGTCAGCCAGGACGAGTCGGCCCTCAGATGGGCTGGGGGAGTTGCGAGGACTGGTTTGAGACGGTCGACGGGCTCGTGGTCGACCGGACGACGCCTTCACCCTACGGGACGATGAGAGCCGAACTCCGTCGGTGAGGCGAAGACATCGGTCGTGGGGAGGTCTCCATCGCGGCGACGGCGATCCATCATTTTTCTCGGATTCCTGGCATCTTGATTCATCGGTCCGAAGTGACGCGCGGGGTGCTCCCGATGGGGCTTGGCGCTCATCCACCACGAGCGCCGGTGCGCACCGCTCATCCACGCTCATGGCTGGCGGACCTCGGCCAGCGCGCCGCCGGATGACGGAACCTTGGTCCGGCTAGGAACGATCGTTCTCCCATATCGACTTCCTAGAG
>JBBSNJ010000671.1:0-2672 GCA_038232775.1 Thermomicrobiales bacterium | reverse complement strand
GACCAGGAGCGTTCGCGCCGCCAGATCGAGCCGCGCGCGACCGAGCGCGACAACCCCGCCCGGTGCCCGACCACGTCCGGTGGCTGGCGACGGGTCCCGTGCCGCGCCTGCCCGGCGCAGGAGCGCTCCGACCCGTGCCACCAGCTCGTCCGGGTTGAACGGTTTGGTCAGGTAATCGTCGGCCCCGAGCCGGAAGCCGTCCAGCTTGTCGCGATCGTCGTCGAGCGCCGTCAGCATCAAGACCGGGAGGTCGGGCCGTCCGCCCGCGCCATCCCGGATGCGCCGACAGACGCCCCGCCCGTCGAGCGTCGGCAACATCAGATCAAGCACCACGAGTTCGAAGCGCGCGGCTTCGGCCTCGATCCGACGCAGCCCCGCCAGCCCGTCCCCGACCAACTCGACCTCGTGCCCTCCGCGCTCGAGATAGAGCCGGACGACGCCGGCGATGCCCCCGTCGTCCTCGATCACGAGCACCCGCGCCACCGCCCACCCCCACCCCCGCCGCGACCGCCAGGCGGTCGCACTCGCCGCTCCGGGACCTGATCAGAGATTGGCGGCGGGACTCCGACGTGCCAGCCGGTGCCGCGTCGGCGCCCTCGCCCCTCGCGCCACCCGCCCGCCCCCGGGCCCCAGTCTAGACTCAGTGCCCGTGCGGGAGGACGATCGCCCCGGGCTCCGCCCCGGTGATTCCCAGAGAGCCGAGATCGTCCAGACCCTCGCCTTCCACCCCGACCGGCGCCTACGGCTCCCGCCCCAATCTCGCCCCGAGCGGACCGAACCGCAGTCGGTGGGAGCGTCGCAATGGCACGTCTCCATCGCCATCGAGAGCGGCGCCGGGCGCCCCGTGCCCGCGAGCGGACGGTGGCGGAAACAGCCCGGCCGGGCCTCAACCTCGTGCCGCCGCCGCGCCAACGGCGTAGAATGGGGCCGTCGCGGCGCCGTTGCGCCGTGTTCGGAGTCAGCGGAAGCGAGGGCGATGGCGGCCTCCGGACGAATGGTCGGAATCCTGATGCTCGGGGCCGGACTCGTGCTCGGCGTCGGGATCGCCGCTTGGCTGCTGGTCGGCCGGGACGAGGGGACATTGCGCACCTCGGGGGCCGTCTTCGGTTTCGTCCTCCTCTTCGGCGCCATCGTCCTGCCGCTGCTCGCCGGCGGCGCCTTCTTCCTCGTCCGCGGCCAAGCCGAAGCCAAGGAGCTGGCCGAGGTCGCCGAACAGCGGAAGCTGCTCGACATCGTCGCCACCCGCGGCCAGGTCAGCGTCCCCGATCTCGTGCTCGAACTCCGCTCGACCCGGCAGGAGGTCCAGGACGACTTGCACGCGCTGGTCGGCCGCGGTCTCTTCAGTGGTTATGTCGACTGGGACAAGGGCGTCCTCTACTCGGTCGAAGCCTCCCAGCTCCAGGGCCGCGAGACCTGCCCCAACTGCGGCGGCCGCCTCGAACTGGCCGGCAAGGGATTGATCAAGTGCCCCTACTGCGGCGCCGAGATCTTTCTCTAAGGGTAGGAGGAGCCCAGCCGACGATTCGCCACGACGACCCACGGAGACGGCCGCCCCCCGCCCACGCCCCACTACCCACTGCCGATTGAGGAGGTGACGATGGTCAGCAGCTTCGCCGAGAACCTGGAGCGCCGCGTCGGCGACGTCCTCGATCGCGTGCCCGGCTACCGTGGCTACCGCTCGAAGGAAGACCGCCGCGACGCCGACCGCCGCGTCCGCGAGCACGTGGCGACCGCCTACGCCCAGCAGGCCGACCGGGTCGAGCGAGTCGCCCGCGAGCTGGCCGACCGCCGCCGGCTGACGGAGATCGGTCCGGTCGACGACCTCGCCCGCGCCATCCGCCACCTGGTCGACCGCGTCCGCACCGCCAGCTACGGCTACGGCGCCCTCTTCGGGGACCGCGACGTCGATGCCGCCGCCCTCGATCAGCTGCGCCTCTTCGACGAGAGCCTGCTCTCCGGGGTCGAAGAACTGCAAACCCCGATTGCCGCCCTCGAGGCCACCCAGGCCGCCGGCGGCGATCTGGCCGAACCGGCGCGGACGGCTTCCACCATCGTCCAGAGCCTGCACGACCGCTTCGACCTCCGGGGCCAAGTCGTCGAGACCGGCAAGCCGGCGGCGGCCGAGAGCGTGCTGCTCGCCCTCGGACCGGCCGGCGCGGCCAACGCCCCGGCCCACTCCGCCTACGACCTGAAGCTGGGCGAGGCGCTGGCGATCCTCGGCGACGACTTCCTGGTCGATGCCCGGATCGCGGTCTCGGGGAGCGACGAGTTCCGCCTCTTCCGCCTCGGCGGGGCCAGCCGCGGCAGCGGCGGCGACGAGGAATGGTTCTTCGTCCCCCGTCGCCCCGAGCAGGGCCTGGCCCGCCTCCGCCCCGTCGCCGCCCCGCCGCCTGGCGGCGAGGCGAACCTCGACGGGGGCGCCTTCACGGTCTCGACGGACGGCTCCGGGGAGGGGGAGATCACCGGCACCGGTGGCGACACCGGTCTCCGTGCCGTGCGCTACGCGCTGGTGACGGGCGGCGGCGAGGCGACGGACGGGCGCGGGATAATCCTCGATTGGTCGGGCGAGCGCCAAGCGTTCGCCGGCCGCGCCGTTCACCCGAACGACGTCGAGCTCTTCGGGATGCCAAGCGAACGTCTGAACTGAGACGCCAGTTGCCAGTTGCCAGTTG
>JBBSNJ010000670.1:0-2673 GCA_038232775.1 Thermomicrobiales bacterium | reverse complement strand
CGGCGTCGACTGGCAGGTCCAGTTGGCGCCCGGCGCCGACCCCCAGGCGGCCGCGGCCGAGCTGGCCCAGGCGCCGGGCACCGAGCGGGTCGCCCACGTCGGCTACTTCACCACGCCGGGATTCGAGGCGACCACCGGCGCCACCACCCAGACGACCGGGCCCGGCCGCGTCGTCGGCCTCGAGCCCGGCTACCGCGACGCCTTCCCGGCCGAGATCCGGGACCTGATCGGCCAAGGCTCGGTCCTCCTCGTCCAGCAGACGGCGGCCAACCTGCACGCCGCGCCGGGGACGACGGTCGCGATCCAGCGGCCCGGCTTGCCGTCGGTCTCGGTGGCGGTCGAGTCGGTGGTCGATCTGCCGCGGGCGGACTCGTTCTTCCAGGTTATCGGCCTGCCCGCCGGCGCCGCGCCGCAGGCGCCGCCGGACAACGTGCTCCTGCTGCCGCTGGATCAATGGCACGCCCTCTTCGATCCGGTCGCCGCGATCGCCCCGGACTCGGTCCGGTTGCAACTCCACGCCGCGCTGCCGCACGCGCTGCCGACCGATCCGAGCGCGGCCTACACGCAGGTGACGGGGCAGGCCCGCAACTACGAAACGCGGCTGGCCGGGGCGGGCGTGGTCGGCGACAACCTCTCCGCCCGGTTGGACGTGGCCCGCTCCGACGCGCTCTACGCGCGGGTGCTCTTCCTCTTCCTCGGTCTCCCCGGCGTCGGTCTGGCCGCGCTGCTGACCGGCGTCCTGGTCGCCTCGGGCGCGATCCGTCGCCGCCGCGACCAAGCCCTGCTTCGGTTGCGCGGCGCCGGCACCGGCGTGATCGTGCGGTTGGCCGCCGGCGAAGCGCTCACCGTCGGCCTCGGCGGCAGCCTGCTCGGCCTGGCGCTCGCCAGCGTCGCCCTGCGCGCCACCTTCGGCCGCTGGAGTTTCGGGAACGGCCCACTCGCGGCCCTGATCGCGACCGGTGCCGCCGCCCTGGTTGGGGTGGCGCTCGCCGCCGCCACGATCCTCGTCCCCGCTTGGCGCGACGCCCGCGGCGCCAGCGTCCTCGCTGGTCGCGCCGTCGTGCCTCGTGCCGGGCAACCGCTCTGGGCGTGCGCCGGTCTCGATCTCCTCTTTCTCGCGCTCTCCGCCGTCGTCTACTGGCGGGCCGCGCGGGGCGGCTACCAACTCGTGCTGGCGCCGGAGGGGGTACCGAAGGTCGCCGTCTCCTACACCTCGTTCGTCGCCCCGTTGCTGCTCTGGGCCGGCGTTGCCCTGCTCGTGGTCCGCCTGACCGGCCTCCTGCTCCGGCGCGAGGGCCAAGCGGCGACGCTGCTGATCCGTCCCATTGGGGGACGGCTGGCCCCGCTGGTCGGCGCGTCCCTGGCGCGGCAGCGGTCGCGCGTGGCGACCGGCCTCGTGCTCGTCGTCCTCGCCGTCGCCTTCGCGGCCTCGACCGCGATCTTCAACTCGACCTACCAAGCCCAGGCGTTGGTCGACGCCGAGCTCAGCAACGGCGCCGACGTCACCGTCACCGGCGGCGCCGCGGCCGATCTCGCCGGTCGTCTTCCTCAGGTTGCCGCCCTGCCCGGCGTCGCGGCGGTCGAACCGATGCAGCACCGCTTCGCCTACGTCGGGACCGATCTGCAAGATCTGTACGGGGTCGATCCGGCGACGTTGACCAACGCCGCCCGGCTCGCCGACGCCTACTTCATCGGCGGCACGGCGGCGGACGTGATGGCGACGCTGGCCCGCACCCCCGACGGCGTCCTCGTCTCCCCCGAGACGGTGCTCGACTTCCAGCTGCAACCAGGCGACGCGATCAAGCTCCGGTTGCAAAGCGCCGCCGACCAGCAATACCATGCCATCCCGTTCCACTACGTCGGCATCGCCCGCGAGTTCCCAACCGCGCCGAGCGATTCCTTCCTCGTCGCCAACACCGCCTACGTCGCCGCCCAGACCGGCTCGCCCACGGTCGAGACGCTGTTGGTCAAGACGCGCGACGCCCCGGCCGCCGTGGCGAACCGCGTCCGCGACGCGCTCGGCGCCACCTCCGGCACGAGCGTCCGCGACCTCCAAGAGCAGCGCCGGGTCATCAACTCCAGCCTGACGGCGGTCAGCCTGCGCGGGCTGACCCGGATCGAGCTCGGCTTCGCCGTCGCCCTGGCGGCGACCGGCGCCGGGCTGGTGCTCGCCCTCGGTTTGGACGAGCGCCGCCGGACGCTGGCGATCGCGTCGGCGCTCGGCGCCACCCCCCGGCAGCTCGGGGCCTTCGTCTGGAGCGAGGCGGGGCTGATCCTGACCGGTGGCCTGCTCGCCGGCGGTGCCCTCGGCGGGGGTGTCTCGTTGATGTTGATCAAGCTGCTGACCCACGTCTTCGACCCGCCGCCGCAGGGGGTCAGCGTGCCCTGGGTCTACCTCAGCCTGGTCGCCGTCGTCACCACGGGGGCGATTCTGATCGCCGGCCGGACGATGACCGGGGCGGCCCGCCGCGATGTCCTGGAAACCCTCCGCCGGTTGGCGAGCTAGCCCGCGACGCCGGGGGGGCGATGACCGGACCCCGGCACCGATGCCCGGCGGAGCCGGCCCCGGCGGCTCCGCGACGGAGTCGCGGGCGGCGGCCGGAGCCAGCCCGCGCCGGCACCCCCCCCCCCGGGCCGGGTGCTGACGGCCGGCGACGAGGGCGGGAGGGAGGG
>JBBSNJ010000669.1:0-2678 GCA_038232775.1 Thermomicrobiales bacterium | reverse complement strand
GAGATCCCTCGCGGTGCTCGGAATGACAGCGAAAAAGCGCGCGAGCAGCCTTACACTCGTTCCTGCCGCCTACCGCCTGCCGCCTGCCGCCTCGTTCTCCCCGCGGAATTGGGGGGCTGGGGGGGCCGTTACCCCACCTCCGCCCACCGTTCGATCTTCGCCTCATCCAGCGTGACCCCCAGCCCCGGCGCCGTCGGCAACGGAATCGAGCCGTTCTCTGGTTGCAGCATCTCCTCGTGGAAATACTGGGCGACCGGTTGAATCAGCAGCAGAAACTCGGCCATCGGGCAGACCGACGGCGGTTGGGCGGCGATGGTGTGGACGGCGGCCGGCACCGAGTGCCCGTGGGGAATCACCTGGCGGCCGAAGGCGGAGGCGAGGGTGCAGATCTTGGTCAGCTCACTGATGCCGCCGCACCAGTCGGGGTCGGCTTGGAGGACATCGACCGCGTCGGCCTGGAGGAGACGGAGAAAGCCCCAGCGGGTGTACTCGTGCTCGCCGGTGGCGATTGGGACGGTGCTGGCGCGGCGGATCGCCGCTAAATCGCCGAGACGGTCGGGCGGGACCGGCTCTTCCAGCCAGCGGGGGCGATACTCGGCGATCTGCTCAAGGAGGCGGATCGCGTAGGTCGTGTCCCAGCCCATCCAGCAATCGAACATCAGCTCGACGTGCGGTCCGACCGCCTCCCGCACCGTTTTGACGAGGGCGACGTTGCGTGCCATCCCTTCGAGCCCGTCACTCGGGCCGTGGCGAAAAAACCACTTCTGGGCCGTGAACCCGCGGGCCGCGACCTGCCGCGCCCGCTCCCGGATCAACCCCGGATCGAGCGAATGTCCGAGCATCGAGGCGTAGCAGGCGACGCGCTCCCGGGTCGGACCGCCGAGCAGTTGGTACACCGGGCGGTCGAGCAGCTTCCCGCGGAGGTCCCACAGCGCATTGTCGACGGCGCTGATCGCCATCATTTGGTTCCCTTGGCGGGCGTGGCGATCCTGCCGGTAGAGAACGTCCCAGAGCCGTTCCCCGGCGAGGGGATTCTGGCCGATCAGGTAGGGCACCAGCTTGAGCCGGATCAGCGGCGCCGTCTCCGGGTAGATCGGCCCGAATTGGCCGCTCGGACCGTCGTCGGTGTCGATCTGGACGTAGATCGCGCGGATTTCGCCGTCCTCGGCGCGGGACCGGGGTGGCCGGGCCGCGAACTCGGGGTAGCTGTCAAGCATCCCGACCTGGCGCTCCTCCATGGCCGGTTGGTCGAGATGACCGGTGGCCTCGAAACAGCGCACCGCCGTGATCGTCGTCATGCCGGTGCTTCTCCTGATTCGGCGACCGCCGCGGTCGGTGGCGCGGACTCCAGCCCATTGGTCGGAAAGCGATCGGGCCGGAAGGGCACAAGGAGGGAATCGACCTCGCCGGTGAGTACCTCGCGGGCGATGAGCCGGCCAAGCAGGGGGCCGAGTGTTACCCCACTGTGGGTGACCGCCTCGAAGTAGCCGGGGCGGCTGGTGACCGCGCCCGCGCAGGTCCGCTCGTCGGCGGGAATCGGCCGGACTCGGATTCGCGCCCTGATCATCGGTGCATCGGCCAGCGCGGGGAGGGTGTCGCGAGCGCGGTCTAGCAGGCGTCGCGCGATCGGATCGTCAAGCGGAATCTCCGACAGGTTCCCCAACTCGATGTCCATCGGTTCTTCTTGAACGATCAGAAAACCATTGCCGTCGGGCCGGGCGTTGAGATGCGGCCCGTTGAACATCCGCCGCAGCACCGGCCGCGCGATCGCGAGCCGGCCGAGCAGACCGCGTCGGTTCGCCATTGGCAGCGTGCGGCCGAGCATCGCGGCAACGCGGTCCGCGTCCGGCCCCGCCGCGTTCACGACCGCGTCAACCGGCAGGCGCTCCCCACCGTCGAGTCGCACCGCGGCAACGGAGCCATTCGTCGTCTCGATCGCGGTGACGGGAGAACCGGTCCGGATCTCGGCGCCGAGTGCACGAGCCCGCTCGACGAAGCCGATGACCAAGCCCGGCGCGTTGATCCACCCTTCCTCGGGGAAGAAGGCGACCGGCTGGTCCGGGTCGTTGAAGGTCAACCCCGGCTCCATCTCGGCGGTGACGTGCGCCGCCGGGTGCCATTCCGCCTGGTAGCCCCATCCCTGCAGCCGCTCGACGCGGGCGGCCAGCTCGGCGGACCCCTCCGGCGTGTCGGCCCATTCAAAATTGCCGTCCTGATGGAACCAGGGCGCGCCGCCGGGCTCCTCCCGCAGCCGCTCGTGCTCACGCAGCCCGGCGAAGTTGAGCGCGAAGTAGTCGCGCGGGGTCTTGCGATTAGCGTTGATCCAGGCGAAGGAGGACGCGGTCGTGCCCTCGCCCGGGTGCGCGGCGTCGATCAGCCACACCTCGGCGCCCGCCTCCGCCAACCGCAACGCGACCGACGCGCCGACAATCCCCGCTCCAATGACCGCGATCCGTGGCATGCTCGCTTCCCTCGTGTTCACCCAGCGCCGTTGTTGCTTCGCTGGCGCCGCCATATTCGCATGCGCTAGCCCGCGTCAGCCTCAATGGCCGACGGCGGTCGTTCGGGCGTCAACAACGTTTGTAGACGCGAGAGCACCTTATTTTCCTCTCCCGGTTGGAGAAACTGCGGGTTCAGCCCGATGGCATCGTCTTGGTGCGGCAGCACGGCAATTCTCG
>JBBSNJ010000668.1:0-2682 GCA_038232775.1 Thermomicrobiales bacterium | reverse complement strand
GCCGGAGAACGAGCCGCGCCTCGGCTGATCGTCGCGGCCTTCGGCTCAGCCGCCCCCGCCGCTTCGGGAGAGGGGGTCTGGGGCGGGCCTGGAGCGGCGTCGGGCACCTGCCCTTGAGCAGAGAACGAGATGACGCCGGACGCCTCGGTACCAGCGTCACCCCGAACGTCGGATGAAGCCCCGACTGTCGGCGACGAACCTGGCCGAAGCCGACCGACACGAGTTCAGCGAGATGCGGAATCCTGGTGATCGCTTCCGCTACCCGGAAAGCGGCCCTCACACGGAACTCGGGAGAACACTTCGCGTTCCCGTTGCGGCGGCCGGCCCTCACCCCCGGTCTCTCTCCCGGTGTGCGGGACAGGGGCAAGGGGGAGCGCGGTCGCGGCCTGCCGGGGGAACCCCCACGATCCACCCCGGTTCCGTATCACTCCAGACCCCTTCCCCTGTCCTGTGCGCGAGAGAGGAGAGCGTGACCAGCTTCCGAGAGCAGATCATACGGAATGCGGGTGATCAATGGGGGTTCGCCCGGTACTCCGCGACCAGGCTCCCCTCGCCTGCCGCAGCGGGAGAGGGGTTGGGGGTGAGGGCCGTCGCCGCCGTTACGAACACGAAGCCTTCACCCGAAGTCCGTATCAGTTCAACCGAAGGTGGGATAACCCCGTTTCGCCACGAAGAGGCTCCCGTTCCCCGGTGCGGATTCCCCTCCCGACCTCGGTCCCAGGAGTGGGAGCAGCGGGAGCCGACGGCTTGCCCGGCGACGAGGGTGGGGCGACATGAAGGGGGGGCGAGAGCGCGACGGGGAGAGGACACAGTTCAGTCCCGACGAACCTCGCCTCGACGCCGCTCCCCGCGACCGACCACTTCCCCGCACCTCGCCCCGCAACGGGCGCGGTTCGCTGGCCGGTCCCGAAATGATCGCGGCCTCGACAGGGTACCCCGCAGCGCCCCGCCTGCCCTCGACCGTCCGGTGGGGAGCTTCGCTTCCGCTCGGCCCCTCGGGACTGTACGTACATCTTACCCCTGTGTCCGTTCACTGTCAAGGGGGTGGGAGGATCGATTATTCTGGAGTTCTGGGTTGGGTCGGCACCCCGCCCGCCGGAGCCCGATCACCACCCCGGCGGCGCGGGGCTGATGCGGCGCGGTCCGAGCAAGAGGTCGGGATCGGGAGCCGACGAGCCGTTCGAGCCCGAGCGGCGGTTGCCGCGGGCGGGGGAGGTCGGGAGCCATGACGAGACCGGAACCCGCTCCCGCCCCGACGATCGTTGATCCCGTTCCCGACGCCGCCGCCCGTGCCGCCTGTGCCGCGGCGCCGCCGCTCGAGGCGCGGCTCCAGCGCCTGCTCGGCGACGGTCGCCTGACGGTCGCCGCCGCCGAGTCGTGCAGCGGCGGCGAGATCGCCCACCGGATCACCGCCGTCGCCGGCAGCTCGGCCTACTTCCTGGGGAGCATCGTTGCCTACGCGAACGGGGCCAAGCGCGACCTGCTGGGCGTGCCGGACGCGGTCCTGGCGGAGCGCGGCGCCGTCAGCGCCGAGTGCGCGGCGGCGATGGCGGAGGGAGCGCGGCGGGTCTTCGGCGCCGACCTGGCGGTGTCGACGACGGGGATCGCGGGGCCAGGCGGGGCGACGGCGCGGAAGCCGGTCGGGCTCGTCTTCGTCGCCCTCGCCGGCCCAGCTGAGACGACCGTCGAGGAGCACCGCTTCGCCGGCGACCGGCGGGCGGTCGTCGCCGCGGCGGCCGAGGCGGCGCTGCGGCTGCTGGCGGGCGCCGCCGGTAAGGCGGCCGCCGACGGGCGGCTTGCCGGGTCGGGGTGATGGCGACCGACCGCGACCGACCCCCGCCTCCGAGGGGGGCGGCGCGGCTCGTCCGCATCGTGCAATTGGACGCGGTCACCTTGCGGGCGTTGGCGGACGGAGATTTGGTCGCGGCGAACCGGACTTCCTCCGTCCCCCTGTCGGCCGCCTTCGTCGACCCCGACTGGCGGGACGTCTGGCGCTACCGGAGTGAGCAGGTTGCCGCCGACGCGGCCAGCGCGGCCTGGGTCACCGGCGTCGTTTGGGACGAGGCGCGGCAGGTCGCCGTTGGCCGCGCCGGGTTCCACGGCCCGCCCGACGCCCGCGGCATGGTCGAGGTCGGCTACGCGATCGACCCAGCCCACCGCCGGCGGGGGTATGGTCGGGCGGCGCTGGCGGCATTGCTGGAGCGGGCCGCGCGCGAACCCGCGGTGCGCGTCGTCCGCGCCGCGATCAGCCCCGGCAACCTCGCCTCCCGCCGCCTGGTCGAACCCTTCGGCTTCGTCGCCGTCGGCGAGCAGTGGGACGACGAGGACGGCCTCGAGACCGTCTACGAGATCGCCGCGGGCTGACCCGGCATCCGGCTGATACGGAGTCCGGTTGAATCACCCCGCTATCGGGCCTGGCAACGTCTCCACTCTCCCGCGTACCGGGAGAGGGGCCGGGGGTGAAGGCTTCTTTCCGGAAAGCGGAAGCCATGACCCGGACTCCGTCCAATACGGGAGCCGGGTGGTCGGTCGCGGTTGCCTGGGGATGGGTCTCAGTCTCGGCGGCGGGCGCCCGCTCGGCGTCGCCCGGCCCGAAAGGGACCGGGCTGAAGCGACGAACCCCCCTCTAGGGGGCTGAACCCGAATTCGACTGATGGATAGAGTTTCGTCTCCCCCTCTACT
>JBBSNJ010000667.1:0-2685 GCA_038232775.1 Thermomicrobiales bacterium | reverse complement strand
ATCGCCTTGGCCGTCGCCATCGACGCCACCATCGTCCGCGCCCTGCTCGTCCCGGCCACCATGCGCCTGCTCGGCGACTGGAACTGGTGGGTGCCCTCGCCCCTGCGGCGGATGCTCCCCTCGCGCTCACTCGTGGAGGAGTCTGGCTAGATGCCTCGCTGTCGCGCCTTTCCCTCCCGCCCCAGGTTCGCGTCCGGACGGGTCACGCCGAGCTTCGCGCTCGTCGCTCTCCTCTCTCTTCTCTTCGGGCTCCCGGTCGCCGCCCAATCGACCCCCGTCGCGTCCCCAGCGCCGAACGGCGATGCTCCCATTCCGGTCGAGCTCCCGCGCGACGACGGCCCCCACGATGTCGCCACCGAGTGGTGGTACTACACGGGGCATCTCTTCACGGAGGCCGGCGAGCGCTACGGCTTCCAGTACGTCATCTTCAAGGCCAGGCGTGGCAACCTCCTCGGCTACGTCGGCCACTTCGCCGTGACCGACAACCCGCGAAGCCGCTTCCGCTTCGCCGAGCGGATCGCCCCCGCCGCCGGCGTCTCTCGCCCCGGCCCCGGTGCCGACGGCGCCGGCGTCGACCTGACGCTCGGCGACTGGGAGGTCCGGGCCGCGGCCGGGCGCGACGCCCTCCGCGCTTCGATGCCGGGCTACGCGATCGATCTCCAACTGGAGACAGAGAAACCCGCCGCCCTCCACGACGGCGACGGCTTCATCCGCTACACCCCCGGCAGCGCTTCCTACTACTACTCGCGGACCCGGATGACCGTCGACGGCACGCTGACGGTCGACGGCGAAGCGCTTCCCGTCACCGGGGAAGCCTGGATGGACCACCAGTGGGGCGACTTCCAAACCTACGAGGAGGGGGGTTGGGACTGGTACGCCGTCCAACTCGACGACGGCCGCGATCTCATGCTCTACGTCATCCGTGATCCGTCCGGCGCCCCCGCCATCGTCGACGGCTCCATCGTCGCCCCCGACGGGAGCCTCACCGTTCTCGACGAGCGCGACTTCACGGTCGAGCCGACGGGCACCTGGACCAGTCCCGCCACCGGCACCACCTACCCCTCCGGCTGGCGGGCGGAGATTCCCGGCGCCGACCTCTCCTTGACCCTCACGCCGACCCTCCGGGAGCAAGAACTCGACACGCGGGCGACGACCGGCGTCATCTACTGGGAGGGCGAGGCGACGGTGGAGGGCACCTCCGCCGGCGCCCCGATCGGCGGTCTCGCCTACGTCGAACTGACCGGCTACGCTCCGGTCGAGGAGATCCCCGCTCTCCGGGAGCCATCAGCAACGCCTATCCTCGCACCGTAGCCCCCTGGCTCGCGCCGGCCCAGCACGGGACTGGCCGCCGCGCTGCGTCGATCCGGCTCAGCGGACAGATCCAGATACGATCGTCCACTAACTATCCGTGATCTGTCAGGGGCGAACATTCTTCCCGCCGATCCTTCTCCGCGACCGAGCGTTACCGCGGTTGGAGATGAATTTATGTCGAGCAACCAAGACGATCGAATCCCCGGTCTCGACGTTCCGAAGGCGAAGCGCTACAGCCGCAGCCAACTCGCCCTCTTCGCCGTCTCGACCGGTTTGGGACTCTTCCGCCTCGCCTGGTTCGCTGTCTCCGGCCGCTCGGCGTCTCTCCGCGACGCCGTCGCCGACCGCGTCCCCGACCGACGACTCCGCCCTCCCGTCTTCCTCGCCGTCGCCGCGGTCCTCGGCTGGCTCGCCAACCTCCCCCTCGCCTACTTCGGCGGCCACCGGCTCGAGCGCCGCTACGAGCTGACCCGACAAACAGGCCGCGGCTGGTTCGGCGACCAGCTCAAAGCGCTCGCCCTCGGTCTCGCCCTCCAAGTTCCCCTGACCAGCGCCGCCTACGACGTGATTCGCCGCCGCCCCCGCGATTGGTGGCTGATTCTCGCCGCCGCCACCGTCCCCCTCGCGCTCCTCGCCAGCAATCTTGGTCCGGTGCTGATCATGCCCCTCTTCAATCGGTTCGACCCGCTTGGCGACGGCGATCCGGCCCTCGTCGAGCGGGTCCGGCGTCTCGCCGAGCGGGCTGGGGTCCCGATCGCGGACGTCTATCGGATGGACCTGAGCCGCCAAACCGAGAAGCCGAACGCGTTCTTCACCGGCCTTGGAGGCTCGAAGCGGATCGTCCTCAGCGACACCCTGATCGACCGCTTCCCGCCCGAGGAGATCGACGCTGTCGTCGCCCATGAGCTTGGACACCAGGTCCACGGCGACATCTGGCGCCTGATCGCCCTCGGCGGCGCCCTCGGCTTCGGCGGCGTCTACCTCAGCTCCCGCGTCGCTCCCCCGCTCTTCGCCGCGACCGCCGGCCGCTCCCGCGTCCGCGATGTCGGCGACGAGGCCGGTCTCCCCCTGCTCGGCCTCATCCTCTCGTTGATCGGTCTCGTCGCCGCCCCGATCCAAGCCGCCATCAGCCGCGCCATCGAGCGCCGCTCTGACCGCTTCGCCCTCGATCTGACCGGCGACGGCGACGCCTACGCCTCGACCCTCGCCCGGTTGGCCACCAGCAGCCTGGCCGATCCCAGCCCGCCGCGACCGGTGGTCGTCTTCCTCTACAGCCATCCCCCTCTCGCCGAGCGGATCGCCGCCGCCCGCGCCTTCGGGAGCAAGAGCCGCGGCTGAACCTTCCCCCGGCTCCGTGCCTATCGGTCACGGGCT
>JBBSNJ010000666.1:0-2688 GCA_038232775.1 Thermomicrobiales bacterium | reverse complement strand
TCTTGCCGCAGCCGCTCGGCCCGAGCAAGACCATGAACTCCTGGTCGGCGATGGTCAGGTCGACGTGGTCGACCGCCCGCACCTTGCGGTCGAAGACCTTGCTGACTCCTTCGAGCCGGATCTCGGCCACGGTTTCCTCCCAGGTGTCAGGTGTCAGGTGTCAGGTGACAGGGGACAGGTGTTGGATGGAGGGGCGCTTGGAGAGTAAGGCAGGCGGGCGC
The DNA here is from genome assembly GCA_038232775.1 of Thermomicrobiales bacterium. GTDB lineage: Bacteria > Chloroflexota > Chloroflexia > Thermomicrobiales > UBA6265 > JBBSNJ01. Next base: position 2,467 of record JBBSNJ010000666.1, on the reverse strand, counting down.
CGACCCAGCGCCGCCCGACCCTAAAGGGCCCGGGCTGAAGCGACGAAGCCGGCTGAAGCCGGCTGCACCCGAGTCGGAGGACCATGGGCGGCGGTGGTAGCCCAGTTTAGGGGACTTGGTCGCCTCAGCCCGGTCCCTTTAGGGCCGGGCGGCGGGGCGACGGCGCTCATGCCAAGGGCCAAGCCTCCCGGCACCCACATCCTGACTCCTGACTGCCAACACCTGACTCCTGACGCCCGCCGCCTACCGACCCGTCACCGGGCGACGCGGCCCCAGAGGCCGAGCAGATAGCGGCGGATGACGAAGATGATGATCAGGGAGGGGGCGAGCATGAACCAGGCCGCGGCGAAGCGGAACGGCGCGGGCGACTCGTTGAGGGCGGCGAGGACGAGGGCGGGGAGGGTTCGCTCGCGCAGGGTCAGGATGACGGCGGCGAAGACTTCGTTCCAGGAGAGGACGAAGGTGAAGATGGAGGCCGCCGCCAGCCCCGGCAGCGCCAGGGGAAGGACGACCTTCAGGAAGGCGGTGGCCGGGGTGCAGCCGAGGGTCAGTGCGGCCTCCTCGAGGTCGCGGGGGACGCTGACGAAGATGCTGCTGGTGATCAGGATGGTGAACGGGAGCGCCAGGGCGGTGTGCATCAGCGCCACGCTCCAGACGGTGTCGTAGATGCCCCACTCGATGAACGAGACCGCCAGCGGGATCGAGAGGATCACGATCGGGAAGGCGCGGGTCGAGAGGACCAGCAAGCGGAACGCGTCGCGGCCGCGGAAGGCGAAGCGGGCCAAGGCGTAGCCGGCGGGGGCGCCGATCAGGGTCGAGGCGACGAGGGTGATCAGGGCGACGACGACGCTGTTCCAGAGGGAACCGAGGACGCCGGTGGAGCCGACGAAGAACGCCATCGTCTCGGTCGAGAACGCGCGCGGGATGAACGGTTTGGGGTAGTCGTAGACCGCGTCGCGAGGGCTGAAGGCGGTGACGGTGATCAGGTAGATCGGCACGAGTACCCAGAGCGCCAGCAGCGCCGCCGCGAGGTAGAGCGCGGCGCGGCTGAGGCGGCGGCGGCGGGAGCGGGCGCGGCGAGCCGCGGCCTCGGCGCTCGTCGCCCCCCTCGGTGCCGGCAGGTCGCGGGCGAGGCTCGTCATGGGCTCTGCTCCTCGCGGGTCGGCAGCAGCCAGAGAAAGAGGAGGGTGCTGAGCACCGAGAGGATGAGGATGAAGCCGGAGTAGGCGGCGGCGACGTGGGGGTCGCGGTAGTCGCTGTACCAGCGGTAGGCTTCGGAGGAGAGGACGGTCAGGCCCTGGCCGGCGAGGGCGATGACGACCGCGAACGCCTGGAAGGCGAGGATGGTGCGCAGGATCAGCGCGACTTGGATGCTTGGTCGGAGCATCGGCAGGATGACCCGCCGGACTTTCTGCCAGAGGGTCGCACCGAAGACGTCGGCGGCCTCGAAGTAATCGCGGGGGATCGACTGGAGACCGGCGACGAGGATGATCATGATGATCGACGTCGCCCGCCAGGCCTCGGCCAGGACCACGGTCAGGATCAGCAGACCCGGATTCTGGTAGTTGAGGAAGACGTAGGGGCGGTCGATCAGGCCGAGGCCCTCGAGCAGGCTGTTCAGCCACCCCTGCTGGGTGAAGATGGCGAACCAGATGATGCCGGCGGCCAGTTCGCTGATGCCGAGCGGCAGGGCGTAGACGTAGAGCCAGAGCCCAGCCGCCTTGAGCTTGGCGTTGACCACCAGCGCCATCGCCATCGCCAGGACGAACTGGACCGGCACGATGACGACGATCAGGGCCAGGGTCGTCGACAGCGCCTGCCGGAACTGGGCGTCGCCGAACATCGTCCGCCACGACGCCAGGCTCCAGGCTCCCTCGGCGTCCTGGAAGGCGAGGCCGAACGCCTGGAACATGGGCGCCGCGAAGAAGATCGCCAGGAAGGCGCGCGACGGTACGAGGAGCGCGTAGGGCGCCCAACCGAGACGCTGTGCGGTCATCGCTCCCTCACGAGCGCGGTCGGGGGGACGGGGGACCGGTCACGACCGGATCGGTGACGACTCGGGGCTAGGCTCTTTGGGCTGCCGATTCTACCCGCCGCTAGGACTCTCGCCCCATCGGGAGGACTCTTCGCGAAAGCCCGTCGATTCGTCCCGCCGCCCGCTGGCACTTTCGGCCGTTGGACCCGCTCTTGGGCAGGAATGCGGGGAGACCAATCGCGCCCACCGGGATGCCCACGCGGGCCGCGGCACCGGTCCGGAGTTGGTCCGGGCCGGCCGCGGCTCCGCATCCTCGCTGGAGGGGATGGATGCCGCGGCCGGATCGGTGCAGCGGCCGCCACCGGACGGCGGAGCGCCGAGGGCGGAAGCGGGAGGCGCCTCATCCGACTTGGCAGACGCCGGTGATGTCTGGGTCGGGAGCCCAACAGGGATCCTGGGCGGTGACGAGCACCACTTGCAGGTTCTCGGACT
>JBBSNJ010000665.1:0-2692 GCA_038232775.1 Thermomicrobiales bacterium | reverse complement strand
GGCCGGCGGGCGGCGCCCGCGAGCCGGACGTCGGAGGGGGGGCCTGTCCAAATGTCGCTCCGTTTGACCCGTCGCGCGTGGATGAGGGCGCTGACCGGCGCGGCGCTCCTTGGCGCGGCGCGGGGAACGCCGGCGGGCGCCCACGGGGAGGAGGAGCCGCCCCCGTTGGGAGCAACCGACCTCACGGTCTACTTCGCCGACACCGGGCACAGCCTCGGCGGGGTCTTCCTCGACTACTGGCGGGCCGGCGGCGGGGCCTCGGTCTACGGTCGGCCGATCTCGGAGCCGTTCGCCGCCACCAACGGCTACCACAGTCAGGCGTTCGAGCGCATCGTCCTCCAGTACCGGCCCGAGTTTCTCTTCACCGTCGAGCCGATCCTGCGGCCGATGCCGCTCGGCCGCGCGCTCCTCGGCGAGCCGGGCGACGCCCTCCTCGCCAACGGCAAGCGGCGCCCCGGCGACCGCCGCGGCGATGCTTGGTCGACCCTCCGTCCAGAGTCGGCGGCGGTGCAGCGGGCGACGGCCGCGGGCGGTCACTTCGACGCGGACGCCGGCCACACCATCTCGGGCGCTCTGCTGGCATGGTACCGGGCGCACGAAGGGCGCTTCTTCCTCGGCCCCCCGCTGAGCGAGCCGGTCGCCGAAGGCGGGACGGTCGCCCAGTACTTCGAGGGCGGCCGCTTGCGCCTCGGCCCCGACGGGGTGGCGCTCGCGCCCCTGGTCGCCCCGATCGCGGCGGCCATCGGCGTCGAGACGGCCCCGATCCCGCGGCGGGGCCTGCCACTCTACGACGAGGCGCTGTTCGAGACCGCCGCCAATCCGAATCCCCTGGCGGCCCCGAGCGCCGCCGGCCCGCGGCGGATCGAGATCAGCCTGAGCGACCAGCGGCTGTGGGCCTACCAGGGCGAGACGCTGGTCAGTTCGGGATTGGTCAGCACCGGCTTGGCCCCCAACGTCACCGAGCAGGGGGAGTTCCGGGTTCGGCTCAAGTACCCCGAGCAGGACATGCGCGGCTTCACCAACGCCACCGGCGAAGTGGTCGCGATCGGGGCCGGCACCGCCCAGGGCGGCGTCGGGTACGCGGTCGACGACGTGCCCGACGTCATGTACTTCAACATGGACGCCGAGGCGCTGCACGGCGCCTACTGGCACGCCAACTTCGGGCAGCCGATGAGCCATGGCTGCGTCAACCTGCCGCTCGAGATGGCCCGCTTCCTCTACGGCTGGGCGCCGCTGGGGACGTCCGTCCGCGTCTCCCCCTAAGCCGATCAATCGTCGTCCCGGCCACCGGCGCGGGGCCTACGAACGGAGGACGATGCCAGGTGACGGAGCGAACCTCGATCAACCGCCGGACGATGATTCTGGCCGCGCTGGGGGCCGGCGCCATGGTCGGCGCGGGTAGCAGCCGCGGCGTCGCCTTCGCCGAGGAAGACACGGCCGGGGCGCTCCCACTAGCGGAGGTGCCGACCACCGGCGGCGCCCGCCCGGGCCCGATCCGCCCCAGCACCCGCCCACCCGACCGGGGGAACGCCGAGGCGGCGCCCTCCGGCCTTCCCCCGGTCGCGATCCAGATCCCGGGGGCCGGGGTCGATGCCCTGGTCGAGCGGGTCCAGATCGTCGACGGCGTGATGGGAAACCCGTCCGGCCCCTGGGTCGTCTCGTGGTACGAAGATTTGGCCTCCCCCGGCGAGGGGAGCAACGCCGTCATGGCCGGCCACGTCGACTACTGGGACGTCGGGCCGGCCGTCTTCCAGGCGCTGGAGACCCTCGCTCCTGGCGACGCGATCCACGTCTTCAGCGAGGACGAGACCGTCTTCGAGTACGCGGTGGAGTGGATGGACAACGTCGTGGTGGCCGACCTCACGCCCGAGGAGATCGACGAGATCGTCGGCGACACCGGCCAGGAGAGCTTGACCTTGATCACCTGCAAGATCGGCACCTTCGACCCGGTAACCGGGGAGTACACGGAGCGCTTCGTGCTCCGCGCCAACGGGGTTTCGTAGCCGCCGGCCGGGGTCGTCGGCCGGCGGAACCAGCCCCCACCGATCGCCGAACGCGGCGCGGGACGGGTCACATCGAGAGGGAAGCAGCATCATGGGTCATCGTTTCGTCCGCGTCTTCGCCTTCGTCGCCGTGCTCGTCGCCGCCGTCGGCGGCGCGACGCCGAGCGGGGCCGCCGCGGCCGACGGAGCGGGCTCGCTCTGGGTGCCGACCTACGTCCAGCAGCGGAATCTGAGCTGCGAGTACGCGGCGATGACGATCGCCACCGCCGCCTTCGGCGGCTGGGTCTCCGAGTACGAGTTCGACCAGCGGGTCGGCTGGTCGGCCAACCCCCACTGGGGCTTCCGGGGCGACATCACCGGTCTCTGGGGCAACACCACCGACTACGGGGTCTACCCCGAGGCCCTGGTCGGTCCGCTGGCCGAGCTCGGCTACGTGGGCGAAGTCATCTACGGCGAAGGGGACGCCGCGGCCCTGCGCTCGCACCTCGACGCCGGTCAACCGGTCGCGGTCTGGCTCGGCCTCTGGGGCGACCTCGGGTTCTACCAAAGTGCCGAGGACGGAACGTCCTACAAGCTGACCCCCGGCTACCACGTCGTCGTCGCCTCGGGCTACGACGAGGCCGGCGTCTACTACTCCGATCCGGCCAAGGGCGAGTACGGCTTCTACGACTGGGACACCTTCATGACCT
>JBBSNJ010000664.1:0-2699 GCA_038232775.1 Thermomicrobiales bacterium | reverse complement strand
GCCCGACGCCGGCGGCGGCGAACTCGAGGGTATTCGGGGCGAAGCGGGCGTCGCCGTTGGCGAGGTTGACCAAGAGGTCGAGCCCTTCGGGCGTGATCGAGAGCCGCTCGGCGCCGAGACCCCGGTCGGCGTCCGTCACCGCTCGCTCCGCCAGCGTCCGGACGTCGTCGTCGGTCAGGGCGTTGAGGACGACGACGCGCGAGCGGGAGAGGAGGGGAGCGATGACTTCGAACGACGGGTTCTCGGTCGTGGCGCCGATCAAGACGACGGTGCCGTCCTCGACCTGAGGCAAAATCGCGTCCTGCTGCGCCTTGTTGAAGCGATGAATCTCGTCGATGAAGAGGACGGTGCGCTGGCCGTGCATCCCCAGCCGTTCGGCCGCCTCCTTCAGGACCAGACGCAGGTCGGCGACCCCCGAGCCGACGGCGCTGACGGCCGAGAAGTGGGCGCGGCTGGTGACAGCGACGAGGCGGGCGAGCGACGTCTTGCCGGCGCCGGGCGGTCCCCAGAGGATCAGCGAGGAGAGGCGGTCCTCCTCGATCGCCCGCCGCAGAAGCGTCCCCGGGCCGAGCACGTCGCCGTGACCGACGAACTCGTCGAGGGTGCGCGGCCGCATCCGGGTCGCCAGTGGCGCCCGCGTCGCCAGTTGCCGCCGCCGGTTGAGATCGAAGAGATCGACCGGCGGCGCGTCGGCCCCTCCGAACCGCGACCGGTCACTCACGGGACGACTGATCGAGCCGGCGCCCGAGTTCCGCCAGCCGTGCTTCGGCCTCCGTCCGGTTGGCGATCCCCAGGTCGTCCAACTCCTCGATCAGCTCCTCGAGTCGGTCCAGCTCCAGCAAGGCGGCGTGGATGTCCGCGCCGTCCCGGCCCCCCGCCGCGTCGCCGCCGTCTCGACCCATCCGACCCTCCTCGCCGCCGCGCTCCTCGACCCCACGCCGCCGCCCGCCCATTAGGCGACGACCGCCAGGATCAAGAAGGCAACCAAGCTGACGGCGCCGAACTCCACCAGATCGCGGGCGCGCACGGTCGAGCGCTGGCTTCGCGCCAACAGAACCCCGGACGCTAGGTAGAAGCAGACGAAGAGGACCGCGCCGCCGGGCCAGCCGAAGGTCTGCCACCAGTTGACCGCGGCGGCGGCCTGGCCCATCACCACCGCGGCCAGCACGGCGTAGAGGAGGCGCGTTGTGCGCGGCGCTTCCCCCCGCTCCAACGTTTCGAGCGTCAGGAGGCCACCGACCACGGCGACCAGCAGGACCGTCGCCGTGGTCGACATCTTGTTCAAGAAAATCGCGCTCAGCGCCAAGAAGGCGACCACCAGGATCACCAGCGCGTGAACGACGGCCGCTGTCCGCTGTCCCGATTCGCTGGCGTCGTCGAGAAGATCTCTGGCCAGGAGCGCCCCGGCGTTCCCGAGAAAGGCGAGCAGCGGGCCGACGACCATCATCGCGGCGTTGTGGTAGGTCGCCACCAGCAGGATCGCGGCGGCCGTCGCCACCACGGGCGCGATCCAGGCAGTGCTGAGCGCGGTCGTCGATCGCGCCCGGCCCATGGCGGCCGCGGCGCGGGCGGCGGTCCGCTCGGCGTACTGGGCGGCTGCCCCGGCGCCGGCGATCGTGACCGCGGCCACGATCCAGAAGAGCGTCGTCGTCGTTTGGGCCAGCGGCAAACGGTCGGGTCGGGGGTCGCCGCCGGCGAAGACCGCCAGCACCAGGACCAGCGCGGCGACCACCACGCTCGCGATCAGGCCGAGACCGGAGCCGGGTTGGTCGACCGGCTGCACGCCGGGCGGGGGAGGGCCGAGGTCGGGCCGGGTGTTGCTCGGCCGCTCGGGAGCGACGTCGCGCGGCCCGCCTGCCTCCGCGGACCCGGCGGCGGCCGCCACCAACGCCGACGTCTCCCGGCTCGGACGCGCCGAAGCCGACCGCCCGCGTTGGTCCTCGCTGCCCGCGCCGCCGCTTCCCGCCGCCATCGCCCTCGCCCACCGACCGCGACCCGTCCGGACACATCCTAGCGGCAAGCCGCGTCCCTTGCCAGCGCTCGGGCCACCGGACCCCGCCTCGTTCGAGCTGGAACGGCCAAGGTGTGCCCGTCGCCCAGTGTCTGCTGGGCGCGCGATCATCCAGCGCCGGCGACCTCCGCGCCCGGACCTGGCCGCCTCGAACACGGAAACCGGTTGAACCGTTCCACCACCGGAAGTGGGACGGGCTCCCCTCTCCCGCGCACGGGACAGGGGGCAGGGGGCTGGGGGTGAGGGCAGATTGCCCTGCGCGGCGCCGAAAGGGTGAGATGGAATCCCGATGATCACTTCGGTTTGCCGGAGAGCGACCCTCACCCCCGACCCCTATTCCGTGCTCGGGAGAGGGGAGAATTGTTCACCTGTGGGAGCAGAGTCGTTCAATCGGATTCGGTGCGAGAACGACCAGACCACGCCACCAGCCAATTCGGTCCCGCCCCGACCACCCGAAAGGTGCGCCGCCTCATTCGGACTCCGGCCGCGGCGGTGGGGCGCCTCCCCGCCAGACGTCGACCAGGTGCGTTCCGGAGACCGCTCCCTCGCGCAACACCGACAGCTCGCCGTCCCGGACCTCGACGACCGACGAGGCGACACCCCCCGGCGCCGGTCCGCCGTCGAGCACGAGATCGAGCGCGGCGCCGAGCGCGGCGGCGACTTCGGTCGCCTCAGTCGCCGCCGGCTC
>JBBSNJ010000663.1:0-2706 GCA_038232775.1 Thermomicrobiales bacterium | reverse complement strand
GCTTCTCCGACGACGGCAAGGAGACCACGGACTTCGGCGGGATCATCGAAAGCGCTCGAGACGTTGCTCTGCAGCCCGATGGCAAGATCGTCGTCGGCGGCGACGGCGGTCCCAGGGGCACTGATTTCGCGTTAGCTCGTTACGACCCGGATGGTTCGTTGGACACCAGCTTCTCCGACGACGGCAAGCAGACCACGGACTTCGCTGATCCTGGCGGCAATCTTCCCGCTGACTCCATCGGAGGAATAGCTCTACAGGAGGACGGCAAGATCATTGCCGCCGGCGCCAGTAGACCCTTCGCCTTCGGTCCGGTTGACGACCGCTTCGCGTTGGCGCGTTACAACCCGGACGGGTCGCTGGACACCAGCTTCTCCGAGGACGGCAAGCAGATAACCAGCTTTGGGGACGGCGCCGCATCGGATCTCGCGCTGAGAGCCGATGGCAAGATCGTCGCTGTCGGCAGCGGTGGCCCTCGCGGCAGTGGGAGTTTCGCGTTGGCGCGTTACAACCTGGATGGGTCGCTGGATACCACCTTCTCCGAGGACGGCAAGCAGACCACCGAGTTCGCCGGCTTCGACTCCGCAGAGGCCGTCGCGCTGCAGCCCGACGGCAAGATCGTCGCCGTAGGAGGCGTCGGCGAGTTTGCCTTGGCGCGTTACAACCCGGACGGATCGCTGGACACCAGCTTCTCCGAGGACGGCAAGCAGACCACCGCCTTTGGCGGCACCGGCGCTTTCGGAAGCAGCGCGGGCGCCCGAGGCGTCGCATTGCAGTCCGACGGCAAGATCATCGTCGTCGGGGGCGATGCTTCCGGCGATTTCGCGTTGGCGCGCTACAACCCCGACGGGTCGCTGGACACCAGCTTCTCCGACGACGGGCTGCAAATCACCGAGTTTGACGGCTTCGACTCCGCTGCGAGCGTTGTGCTGCAGCCAGACGGAAAGATCGTCGCCGCTGGCCGTACCAACGACGATTTCGCCGTAGCCCGCTACAACTCCGATGGCACGCTGGACACCACGTTCTCCGGCGATGGGCTGCAGGTCACCAGCTTCGGAGGCGCGAGCCGATTCGACGCGGGCGCTCAAGGAGTGGCGCTGCAGCCCGACGGCAAGATAGTCGTAGTCGGAGGTGGAAGTGGCGCAGTGGACGACGATTTCGCGTTGGCGCGGTACAACCCGGATGGGTCGCTGGACACCACCTTCTCCGACGATGGCAAGCAGACCACCGACTTCATCAGAGCCGACTCCGCACGCGGTGTGGCGCTGCAGCCCGACGGCAAGATCGTCGTGGTCGGTGACAGCAGCGCCGGTGACGATTTCGCGTTGGCGCGGTACAACCCGGATGGGTCGTTGGACACCACGTTCTCCGACGATGGCAAGCAGACCACCGACTTCGGGAATGCTGACTCCGCCAACGGCGTCGCGCTGCAGCCCGACGGCAAGATCCTCGCCGTCGGCAGTAGCAGCGTCCCCGGCGGCGATTCCGCTCTGGCGCGATACAACCCGGACGGGTCGCTGGACACCAGCTTTTCCGGGGACGGCAAGCAGATCACCGACCTCGGCGGCGACGGCTCCGCCAACGCCGTCGCGCTGCAGCCCGACGGCATGGCCGTCGTGGCAGGAAGTGGGCGTGGCGAGGATTCGCCCGACTTTGCCCTCGCACGCTACGAGGGCGGGAGCGGACCGCCTGTCGACACCACGCCGCCGCAGACGTCGATCACCGCGGGGCCGACAGATGGCTCTACGTCGTCGGATCGCACCCCAACGTTCGAGTTCACCTCCAGCGAGCCGGGGTCGATGTTCCGTTGCCGGATCGATGGCGGCGGCCAGTTCGGTTGCGAGTCGCCGTTTACGACGAGCGTGCTGGCCGACGGCCGACACACCTTCTCGGTGGCGGCGACCGACGCGGCGGGCAACACCGATCCGACGCCGGCCACGCGGACGTTCACGGTGCGCGTCGACGACCCAGACCCCGATCCCGGCCCTGAGCCGGATCCCGACCCCCAGCCCCAGCCCCAGCCGCCTACTCCGCAGCCGCTCGCACCACAGCCTCCGGCTCCGCAGCCCCCGGCTCCGACACCGGTGCAGTCGGGTCCGCCGGTGGAGGGCGATCCGGGCTACACCTACCCCGCGAAGCTGCGGGTGGCTCGCGCGGAGGTCGATCGCGAGGAGCGTCAGCTCGACGTGTTCGCGCCGTTGACGTCGCGGGCCTTTGGCGATGAGGTAGATGTGACCTTCCGGGCGGCCGGGCGCACCGGGGAGTACAACGTCGAGGTGACCTCGGGCGACGCGGCGTTCGATCGCCTGCGTTTCCGCCGCACGATCACTCGCGAGCAGGCCGACCTCGAGACCGGGATCGTGACGATCAAGTACCCGGGCAACGCGGTCACCCGCCCCCAGGAGGTGCGGTTGCGCGCTGCGCGGCGTCAGGCCGATCTTCAGGTCGAGGAGATCAGCTTGGAGGGTGATCGCCTGTCGGCTTCGGGAACGCTGGACGATCGGGCCAGGGGCGTGGTACGCCTCGAGCTGTCCTACCTCGACGTGCAGGGCCGCGCGCAGGTCTTCAAGACCAACGTGGAGATCGACGACGGCGAGTGGTCGGTCGACGCGGTGCAGGTCCCCTCGGAGATCGCCCAGCAAGGGGCGTACGTGTCGGTGCTGTTCACCGGCTACTTCGAGCGGCGCATCCGCGGCGAGATGATCAGCT
>JBBSNJ010000662.1:0-2714 GCA_038232775.1 Thermomicrobiales bacterium | reverse complement strand
CGAGGCCGCGGGCGGCCCCCCGGCCGCGGCCCCCGTCCCGGGCTCGGCCGCGCCCGACTGGACCGGCGCGGTCGTGCTGGAGCTGCCGGCGCCGGCGCCGGACCGGCCGTTCGTCTGCCGGGCCGGCGGGCGGCGGCTGGCGGGTCGGCTGGCGCCGCTGCCAGGGGCGCGGGTCGGGTTCGCCTTCGGCTTCGGCTCCTGCCACCGGCCCTTCGCCGAGGGGGAAGACGGGCGGGTTCGGCTGACGCCGGTGGCGGGCATCTACCCCCGGATCGGTGAGGAGCTGCGGCGGGCGGATGCCCGCTTCCTGCTGCTCGGCGGCGACCAGATCTACAGCGACGAGATCCCTTCGATCAGCGTCCGCCGCAACCTGCCGGGGGACGCCGAGCACCCGCCCCCGCCGGCGGCAGCGCTGGCCGCCTACCGTCAGGTCAGCCGCGGCTATCTGGGGGAGGCGGGGTTCCGGGCGCTGCGGGAGCGCCTGCCGACCCTCTGCATGTGGGACGACCACGACATCTTCAACGACTGGGGCAGCCGCCTGGAGCGGAGCGCGACCGACCGCCGTCTGTTCGAGGCGGCGGCCCGCGCCTACGGCGAGTACCAGCACCCGCGCAACCCCGGCGGCGCGCTCGGCTCGCCCCCCTTTCCCTGGAGCTTCCGCTGGGGAACGGCCGCCTTCCTCGGGGTCGACGTCCGCAGCGCCCGCGACTACCGCGGCGGGGTCCTGCTCGGCGACGAGCAGCGGGCCTGGCTGCGGCGGTGCCTGCGGGGCGAGGGGGGCGACGGCACGCTGCGGGGCGTCGAGACCCTCTTCCTTCTGCTGACGATCCCGATGGGGGGCGTCGCCCGCTGGCTGGTGCGGCTCTTCGACCGCCTGCCGGGGGCGGCCGCCAGCGAGGCGCGCGACCGCTGGAGCTCGCTCGCCTTCGTCGACGAGCGGGACGCGCTGCTCGGCGAGCTCTTCGCCTGGCAGAGCGAGGGGCCGGGGCGCCAGGTGGCCCTCCTCTCGGGGGATGTCCACTCCGCCAGTGCCTTCACGATCCGGCGCCGGAGCGGGCCGGGCGTCGTCCAGCAGTTCACGAGCAGCGCCTTCACCTCCCCCACCAGCGGGGGCGAGAAGGCGCTCGGCTGGCTGGCGGTGCGGGGGACGAACCTGGGCGAGCCGGAGCTGCGCTTCGAGCGCCACTTCCTGGAGCTGCGCAACAACTACGGTCTGGTCCGCCTCGACCCGCTGCCGGGTGGCGGCCACCGGGTCGCCTTCGAGGTCCGGGCCTGGGATCCGCGGGCGCGCCGACTGCGGGCGGGGGGGCGGGTGGTGACTGAGCCCGTATCGTCGGAGGACGGTGACAGCCGCCGAGGCGTCGGAGATACTGCGTCGCGTTGAGCGCCACGGGCGGAACGCGCATTGTCCCGACGACGGTGCCGAGTCGCGAGTGTGGCGGAGGTGGCACCGACATGAACCCGCTCATCGTCCAGCACCTCGACGCCATCCGCGCCCTCGCCCGCGAGTTCGGCGTCGCCCGCTTGGAGGTCTTCGGTTCGGCCTGCACCAACGAGTTCGACCTCGACCGCTCCGACGTCGAATTCATCGTTGACCACTCGCCCGACTTCGTGTTCGGTCCCTGGCACAGCCGATACTTCGAACTCAAGGAGCGCCCCGAAGCATTGCTCGGTCGCCCCGATGATCTGGTGATGGCGGGCGCGCTGCGGAAGTCGCGCGTGAGTGAGGCCGCGAACGAAACCCGCCGCCTGCTCTATGCGGCGTGACGTTCTCGCTCTCCTCGAAGATATCCGCGACACGGCCGGCTTCATCGCGAAGGACACCGCTGGCCCGTCCTTCGCGGCGTTCTAGCGGGACCGGCGGTCGCTCCAATTGGTGGAGCGCAACTTCGAGATCATCGGCGAAGCCGTCAACCGAACCGGGCGGCACGACCCGGAGCTCGTGGAGCGGATCAGCGCCCACCGCCAGATCATCGGCTTCCGCAACGCCCTGATCCACGGCTAAGAGGTCATCGATTACTCGACTGTCTGGCGCACCGTCCAGCAGTCGCTGCCGGTGCTGCGGGCGGAAGTTGAGTCCCTGCTCGGCGAAGAAGGCGATCCATCCCGAGGAGAGCGGGCGTGAGCGGCGGGCGGGCAGGGGTGTTACGGGATTCGGTTGAACTGTTCCGGTCCCGTGCGCGAGAGAGGGACGCTTGTCCAGCACGCGAGAGCGGAACGGTGCAACCGGATTCCGGATGATCAATCAGATTGCTCATCAACCATGGTCTTGTGACGAGTGGAACCGAGGCGACGAGCAGGATCTCCGCCCGCCGCCCGCTGAGACGCCGAAGCGCCGCGCCTGCTCGAACTCGCGCGCCATTAGGCGGACAACGGCCGCCGGGTCGGCCTCGCCGTCGCCGGGCCGGTTCGTCGGCCTCCGCCCAGACGACCGCTCCCCCCCTCCACCCTGCCAATCAGCGTTGACGTGCCACTAGGTGCTGCTCGATGACTGGGCCGATCAAAGGCCCGTCTCACGTCACGCGTTGACGCCCGTTCCTCACCCGCCGGCGGGCGAGGAACGGTGCCGGCCGGATCAGTCGGCGGCGCGCAGCGGCAGGCCGTGCTCCTTGCGCGCCTCCTCGCCCTCGTAGTCGTGGCTCGTCTTGAACGGCTCGAAGCGGCCGCCGGCGGCGTTCGGCGCGCTCTTGGCCAGGATCGCCGCTTCCTCCTCG
>JBBSNJ010000661.1:0-2715 GCA_038232775.1 Thermomicrobiales bacterium | reverse complement strand
GGGGACGATCTCGATCTCCGGATCGGCCAGCAAACGATCGATGATGCGGACGGCGAACGACCGAAGCCGAGCCGAAGCCAGCCCATCCCCGATCTCCACGAGGACGCTCTCGGTCGTCACGAGTCGCCACCGTCGCCGCGTGAGCCATCCCTCCCACCGCGCCGAGGCCGCGTGCCATTGGTCGCGGGTGTTGGCTCGCGCCACCACGAAGGCGGTATCGAGGAAGAACGGGGCGGCATCGCTCACCGTGGGTCGTCGTCGGGAAGTCGTCCGTGCGCGTACCAGTCGTGACGGGCCGCGAGGTCCTCGATGCCCATGTCGATCGCCATGCGACCGATCTCCGCTAACGCGTACGGCGCCTCCGACTCAGTCTCGCCTTCGGCCGCCACGTCGTCCGATGCGTCCACGGCGACGGTCACGACGTAGGTGGCGCCCGCCCGCAGCGGGAGCGGTTCTTCTGGCCGCAACACTTCGCCGTCGAAGACGGCCCGGATCGTCGTCGCCATCGCGCCGCTCCTGATTGATCTCGCCCGCCGCGTGGTCGGTTCGAGCGCGCCCCGTGCCGATCAGCACCCGCCATCCTACCCGCGGGGCCTCCGCCGCGTCGATGCCCAAAGGGGCCGCGATGGCTGCTCCGGAGAGCAGGCGTCCTGATCGCTGCCTCGTCGATCCCGCCGCGCCCGCCGACTCCGGGGGCCGGCGCTACGGGTAGAAGTTGTAGACGTGCAGATCAGCGCCGAACGAGCCGGCGGAGAGCCAGACCGTCTCGCCGGCGGGGGGCGAGGTCTGGACGACCCGGTAGGGGGTCGCCGCCCAGTCGGGGCCGACCGGGAGCCCGAGCCAGGTGTGGGTCCAGCCGTCGAAGACGGCGTCGCCCAGACCGAGCAGCGGGGTCCACTCGGCGTCGGCGATCTGGACGTCGTACTCCCCCTCCGCCAGCCAGCAGCTCCAGGCGTCGAACGTCTCGGCGGTCATCCCCGACGGACAATCCCAGACCTGGAGGGCGATCCAGCCCGACCAGTCGATCGCGTCCTGGGCTCGGGCCGTCGTCGTCGTCATCGCCGCCGGGGCAAGCCCCAGGCCGAGCATCAGCGCGACGACCACGCCGAGCAGCAATCGGGACCGTCGCATCGCTGCTTGTCTCCTGTCTCATCCGAACTTGGGGTGAACGGTGGGGCACGCGGCGCTGGCCCTCACCCCCCGACCCCCTTGCCCGGCGCGCGGGGCGAGGGGGAGCCGAAGCCCCAGTGTTCAGCCAGCGTGGCTCTCGCGCCGCAGACGGTGCCGGATCGTCAAGTTCGACCGGCAAAGGTGCATCGTACCTCAGCCGGCGACCGGCGGCGACGAAGCAACGGTGACTGCTCGGCAGCGTCCCCGGCCGCGGACCTCCCGGCCAGGCGCCGGGCGCTACAGGGCTTTGCCGAAGACTCGGCCCAAAAACCATGAATCGGTTCTGTGGGCCACGGTCGCCCTGCGGGCGACGGGCGCAGCAAGCAGCGCCCCTACAACTGGTCGCGGTCCGCCAGCTTCTTTGCAACCCGCTCTAGGCTCAGCACCGTTGGTCAATCGGCGGGGCCGAGATCGCGCTGGCCCCGGTTCCGCTTCAGCCGCGTCCGCAGCCCGTCGAGCGGGAGGGTATTGAGGACGCGGTCGGGCGGCACCCAGGCGCGCTGGGCGACGCCGACGCCGAAGGCGAGGTTGTCGAATCCGTCCGGGGCGTGGGCGTCGGAGTCGACGCTCAGGGTGGCGCCGGCGACGATCGCCTCGCGGGCATGGACGTCCCGCAGGTCGAGGCGGGCCGGGTCGGCGTCGATCTCGAGCACCGTCCCCGTCGCGGCCGCCGCGGCGAACAGCGCCCCGAGGTCGAAGTCGCCGCCGGGACGGCCGCCGACGATCCGCCCGGTCGGGTGGGCCAGGACGTCGACCAGCGGGTGATCGATCGCGGCCAGGGCGCGGCCGGTCAGCTTCTCCCGCGCCTGGCCGAGGCCGGAGTGGACGGCGGCGACGACCAGGTCGAGCTCGGCCAGGACGTCGTCCGGCAGGTCGAGCGCGCCGTCGGCCCGCACTTCCAGCTCCACCCCCTGCAGGACGCGGAAGGGGGTCAGCGCGGCGTTGACTCGCTCGATCTCCGCCCGCTGGGCGCGCAGGCGGTCGGGACCGAGGCCGTTGGCGACCGCCAACCCCTGGGAGTGGTCGGTGATCGCCAGGTACTCGAGGCCGCGGGCGCGGGCGGCCTCGGCCATCGCCCGGATCGGGGCGGCGCCGTCGCTCCAGTCGCTGTGGGCGTGGAGGTCGCCCCGGAGGTCGCATCGATGGAGGACGGCCGGGAGCTCGCCCTTCAGCGCCAGCTCGATCTCGCCGCCGTCGGTCCGCATCGGCGGCGGAATCAGCGGCATCCCGAAGAAGGCGTAGAGCGCCTCCTCGGTCGCGAACGGCGTCAGCTTCTCGTCTACGGTGAAACCGTACTCGTTGAGAAGTCCGGCCCGCTCGGTCGCCAATTGGCGCAGGTGGATGTCGTGGTACTGGTCGCCGGTGACGTGGACCAGGAGCGCCCCCCAGTGCTGGGGCGGCAGCACCCAGAGGTCGGCCGCGGCGCCGCGGGCCAGGATCACCCGGCAGCGGGTCGGCCCCCGCAGCTCGACGCGGGCGACCCCCGGCAGCGCGGCGAAGGCGGCGACGACCGCCTCCGGTTCCTCGGCCGCGGCGACGAGGTCG